>DATMTC010000137.1:0-4999 GCA_035565115.1 Microbacteriaceae bacterium
CTCTACACGCCCGTCGTGCATCCGCGTGAGTTCGACGTTGCGATCTCGTACCTGATTCGGCGGTTGGAAGAGAACGCCAGCCAAGACAACTTCATGTCGGCCGTGTTCGAGCTGACCGAGAACCCTGCGCTGTTCGAGCGCGAAAAGCAGCGCTTTCTCGCTTCCGTCGCCGAGTACGAGGCAGATGAGGGTCCGCGTGGCCTCGCCCCGTTGAAGAACCGCACGCAGGATCGCTCCCGCGAATGGCAGGATGCTGCAGCGTCCACCAACTTCCAGCCGACACCGACCGTGGCCGATCCTGCATCGGCGGATGGCGGACTCACCGACGTGGTGCTCGGGTTGCAGCGCGGGTCGTCGTCGGATGCGTTGCCTCAGGCGGTCCCTGGGTCGGCCACTGAGTCGGCCACAGAGCTCGTCGAAGGGGCCAAGCCCGACCTCTCAGCGACGCAACTCGTTCAGACGATACGAGACGGCGGCCCTTCGACAAGCTCAGGGACCGGTTCGGCAAGCTCAGGGACCCCTTCGACAAGCTCAGGGACCGCCGGTACGACCTCGAGGGCCGGAGGTTTCCGCAACGAACCGGATACCGACCCGGCATTGCCGGCCAACCGCGCGCGGGGGCGTCGCATCCTGGCGCGGGTTGCGGCATCCGACCTGGGTATCGAGACCATCGAGGCCGCACGCGTCACGGACGCGGCAACGCTCGACGGCGTAATCGAGACCGTGCGCGGCGCGGGTGAACGCTGGGGGTACTGGCTCGGGTCGGATCGCGGCGCCGCCCTCGATCGTGCAGGCCTGGCGCTGAGTGCGAACCGCGATCGGCTGATCGAGGTGATGGCGTCAGAGACGGGCAAGACGATCGCAGAGGCAGACGTCGAGGTCAGTGAGGCGGTCGACTTCGCCCACTACTACGCCGCACGTGCGCGCGAACTCGACAACGTGCAGGGGGCAGTCTTCACGCCGTCGAAGGTGATAGCGGTCGTGCCGCCGTGGAACTTCCCCGTCGCGATCCCGGCGGGCGGGGTGCTCGCCGCACTCGCATCGGGCAGCGGTGTGATCATCAAGCCAGCACCGCAGGCCAAGCGTTCAGCCGCCATCATGGTCGAGGCGCTCTGGGAGTCGGGCATCGCGCGCGACCTGCTCGCACTCGTCGACGTCGAAGAGGGCGAACTCGGTCAGCAGCTGGTGACCGACCCGCGCGTTGAGCGCGTCATCCTCACCGGCGCATACGAGACGGCGAAGCTGTTCAGATCGTGGCGGCCGGAGCTTCCCCTTCTTGCCGAGACCAGCGGCAAGAACGCCATCATCGTCACTCCAAGCGCCGACTACGATCTTGCCGTCGCCGACATCGTGAAGAGCGCGTTCGGTCACGCCGGACAGAAATGCTCGGCGGCGAGCCTGGTCATCCTCGTCGGATCCGTTGCGAAGTCCGAGCGCTTCCGTCGTCAACTCGTGGATGCAGTGAACAGCCTGCAGATCGGCTACCCGCAGGATGCGCCAACCCAGATGGGTCCGCTCATTGAACCGGCGCAGGGCAAACTGCTGCACGCGCTGACGACGCTCGGCGGCAGCGAGGAGTGGCTCGTCACACCAAGACAGCTGGATGCCGACGGCCGGCTCTGGACGCCTGGCGTGCGCACCGGCGTGGCGCCGGGTTCATATTTCCACCTCACCGAGTTCTTCGGACCCGTGCTCGGGATCATGCACGCACGCAATCTCGCGGAGGCGGTCCGCTTTCAGAACGCCGTCGACTACGGGCTCACGGCCGGGCTGCACTCGCTCGACTCCGACGAACTCGCGCAGTGGCTGGCGACCGTCGAAGCAGGCAATCTCTACGTCAATCGCGGGATCACCGGCGCGATCGTGCAGCGGCAACCGTTCGGCGGCTGGAAGCGCTCGTCCGTCGGGGCCGGCACGAAGGCCGGCGGGCCGAACTACCTGTTCGGGCTCGGCTCATGGCTGCCCGACCCTGGCCGCTCGAGCGCGAGTCTGCACCTGCGCGGCCTCGATCCCCGGGTCACCGAGCTGATCGAATCCGGTCAGTCGTCGATGAGCTACGAAGACTTCGATCTTGTGCGTCGTTCAGCGCTCAGCGACGCGATCGCGGCCGGCACCGAGTTCGACCTCGTGAAGGATGTCTCGGCCCTCGGCGTCGAGCGCAACCTGTTCCGGTATCGCCCGGTTCCCGTCTCCATCCGGCTGTCGGAGGGTGCAGAGTTGCCGCAGCTGCTGCGCATCCTTGCCGCGGCCACCGTTGCGCGCTCGAAGTTCGACGTGAGCACGCCGTTCAAACTGCCGTCGCCGCTGAAGCAGGTGTTGAAGGCGCGTGATATTCCGCTCGTCGTCGAGACGGATGCGCAGTGGCTCACCCGCGTGGCATCCGGCGGTCCTGCCGTGCAGCGGCCGACAGAGCCCGAACGCGCGGTGCACCGCATCCGCTTGATCGGCGGCGACCCCGTCGCGCTCGCTGGCGCCCTTGGTGGAACACCGGATGTCGCGGTGTACTCGGGCGCTGTCACCCCATCGGGACGCGTGGAGGTTCTGCCCTTCCTGCACGAGCAGGCGATCTCGATCACCAACCACCGCTTCGGCAACCCGACGCACTTCAGCGACGCTGTCATCTGAGCTGCCTGCGGCAGCTGTACGTGCCTGTGCCGGTGGTCGAGTAGCTGCTCGCGCAGCGAGCCGCGTATCGAGACCCCGCAACCCGGCCCGTGGTACTGACCATAGGCGGCTCACTCGGTCTCGATACGCTCGCTGGCGCTCGCTACTCGACCCCCGGGGCTGGGGGCATTCCTAACCGACCAGCCACGCCGCCGCTTGCACGAGTACCGTTGTGCCATGACTGTTCCTTCGCTGACACTGAACAACGGCATCACGATTCCGCAGATCGGTCTCGGCACGTCGCCGCTCACCGATGACGAGGTCGAGCGGGCGATCGTCACCGCTACGGGGCTCGGCTATCGTCACATCGACACCGCCGCGAAATATGAGAACGAGGTGGGCGTCGGGCGCGGCATCCGAGGCAGCGGCATCGATCGTGCGGAGCTGTTCGTCACCACGAAGCTCGATGGCGGTTACCAGGGCGACGACCGAGCGATCGCGGGGCTGGATGCCTGCCTGAAGCGTCTGGATCTCGACTACGTCGACCTGCTGCTGATCCACTGGCCGTTGCCGGCTCGCGGGGAATTCGTCTCGACCTGGCGCACGTTCGAGAAGCTGCTCGAGCAGGGCAAGACGCGGGCGATCGGCGTGTCCAACTTCAAGCCGGGGCATCTGCAGACGCTGCTCGATCAGACATCCGTCGTGCCTGCCGTGAACCAGATTCAGCTGAGCCCGCAGATTCCGCGGGAGGAGCAGCGCCGCTTCAACGCGGAGCACGGGATCGTCACAGAGGCGTACAGTCCGATCAGCGCGGGCAACGAGCTGCTTGCATCCCCTGAGCTTGCGCAGATCGGTGACGTGCACGGCAAGTCTCCTGCGCAGGTCGTTCTGCGCTGGCACGTGCAACTCGGCAATGTGGCGATTCCGAAGTCGACGTCGGCGGAGCGGCTCGCGCAGAACCTCGACGTGTTCGACTTCGAGCTCAGCGAGTCGGAGCTTCTCGCCCTTGACCGCCTCTCGATTGGCGCTCCGGAAGGCGTCGACTCGGACGTCTCCGGCCACTGAGCGCCCCTGTCTCGCGCCCGCTGTCTCGGGCCCGCTCTTGTGCCCGCCGTCGCGCCGCCTGTCTCGCGCCGCCTGTTTCGCGCCGCGGTCTCGCCGAGTGCTCCCTTATGGTCACTTTCGCGAATTCAGAGCGACCGTTCGGGAGTAGTCGGCGAACGAGCCAGGGATCGGCTTGCTACGGGCGAGCGCGCAGGGCGGCCGTGACGAGCGCGAGCGCTTCATCCGTTTGGATGCCGAGTTGCAGCATTCGCTCTGCATAGGCGGATGCTGCCAGCTGCGCCTGCTTGTGCGTCGCGTCGCCGATTGCGGAGACGAATGAGCCGTGCCGTCCGCGGGTCTCGATGACCTCGTCGCGCTCCAGCTCGCGGTAGGCGCGAGCGACCGTGTTCGCGGCGAGGCCGAGCTCGTCAGCCAGCTTGCGCACGGTCGGAAGGCGCGTGCCTGGAACCAGTGAGCCTTCGCGCACAGCAGCGATGACCTGCACGCGCAGTTGCTCAAACGGTGGGGTCGCCGATTTCGGGTCGATGACCAACACTGATTGACCTTCCCCGGACATACTGGCTCCGCCTCTGCTGTTGGTGTCTGCCACGGCATTGTGCCGATTCTGTAGCAATGTAGCAGCACAAAGAGCGGATGTCGACGGCTTCGCGCGTGCTGCATCCGCGAGTCGGGGTCGCCGCGTGCCGGTAACTCGGGAAGAACGTGTGAACCGCCAACCTCGAACCGCATGATCACGCGGATGTCTGATCCTCCGGCATCCGATTTACCTGAGTTACCGGCACGTGCGGTCTCGGACGCGGGCCTGGATGGCCGCGGATCGCGACTCGCGTCGCCGCGTTTACGTCTCTCGACTGGATCGGTTAGGGTGGTTCTCGGCTCGCGCCGCAATCGGGGGATTGGAACGAAGCCTCCCCGAGGGGCGGAATGTGAGTAAAAGGGACGAATGGGTCGCCGATCGAGCACAACCGCGCCTGTCACTGGCGGATCTGAAATGGGCGGGTCTGTCGCTGGCGGGCCTGTTACGGGCGCAGTGCAGCAGCCTGAATGGCATCAGCCCCGGCAGCAGTTCGGGCAGCGCTCTCGGCACAATGCCTCGCCGCAGTTGTTCGTTCAGCACCCGGAAGACGACCACGCACCGCTGACCCGCAGAGCAGCACGTGCGGCGGCCAAAGCCGCAGAGTTCAGCGCACAGCCGCAGCCGCCCCTGACGCGCCGCGCCGCACTCGCCGCCGAGCGGGCGAACTCTAACGCGGGCAATGCGGATGCTCCCACCGCAGTCAACGTCGACCAGCCGACAGAGCTTGCCCCGGCCGACCTTGCGCCGGCCTAA
>DATMTC010000138.1:0-3872 GCA_035565115.1 Microbacteriaceae bacterium
CGGTCGAAATGTCTCAGTGATCGGACTGGGAACCTGGCAACTGGGAGCCGATTGGGGTTCCGTGACCGAGAGCGACGCACTCGCTGTGCTCGACGCATCCGTCGAGGCAGGGGTGACGTTTTTCGACACAGCGGATGTCTACGGTGACGGCCGCAGCGAAACCCTGATCGGGCGCTACATCGCCGCGCATCCTGATGCCGACGTCACCGTTGCGACCAAGATGGGCCGGCGCGAGGCGCAAGAGCCGGCCAACTACACGTTGGCCAACTTTCGCACCTGGACCGACCGCTCCCGAGCGAATCTGCGGATGGACACGCTTCCGCTCGTGCAGTTGCACTGCCCTCCGACGTCGGTGATCTCGGACGATGCCGTTTATGACGCGCTCGACACCCTTGTCGCCGAGCAGGCGATCGCGGCATACGGCGTGAGCGTCGAGACGTGTGACGAGGCGCTGGCAGCGATCGCGCGGCCCGGCGTCGCATCCGTGCAGATCATCCTCAACGCGTTCAGGCTGAAACCGCTTGACGCAGTGCTGCCCGCCGCCCGCGATGCAGGCGTCGGCATCATCGCCAGGGTGCCGCTGGCATCCGGACTGCTGAGCGGTCGATACACCCGCGAGACCACGTTCGCGCCGAACGACCACAGAACGTTCAACCGCCGTGGTGAGGCGTTCGACGTCGGCGAGACGTTCTCCGGCGTCGATTTCGAAACGGGCGTTGCTGCAGCGCAAGAGTTCGCGGATGCTGTCGCCTCGTTGCGCGAGGCACGCGGAGTGGACTGCGCAGACAAGCTGACGCCGGCGAAGGCCGCTCTCGCGTGGGTTGCACAGCAAGACGGTGTCAGCAGCGTGATCCCTGGTGCGCGCTCGGTTGACCAGGCGCGTGCAAATGCCGCTGCCGGATCCGTGGATGCGCTCGGTGACGACTTCTCGCGGACGGTTCGCGACATCTACGACCGCAACTTCAGGGCGGCGATCCACGACCGCTGGTAGGTCTATCCGTGCCGGTGCCAAGGTGGCTGGCGGTGCCGGATGGCCGGTGGACTTGGTTGTGTTCGGCGCCATTTTCTGGCTATTGCGCCAGTTGAAGTGGCGCGATCGCCATCAAGTGGCGCAATTGCCATCAAGTGGCGCTGTATCTGCTGGTTTCGACCAGGTGAGCCGTGGGTTATGTCGGCGCGACTGTCGGCATCCTCGGTTATCTCGTGCTGGTAATTCAGGAAGAACGTGACAGCCGCCAGTTTGGACCCGCGTGATTGAGCGGATGTCTGATCCGCGGCATCCGATTTACCTGAGTTACCGGCGCGAGCGACCCTGCATCGTTCTCGGGCCGGGTCAGGTGGCCAGGATGGCGGCGGCCACCTCATCAGGTGCAGCCAGCGCTGCCATGTGGCCGCCGGGCACTTCGACGATCTCGGTGCCGGCCGGTAGCCGCTCGAGTGCGACCCTGCGCTGAAACTCGGCCGGAAAGAACCGGTCGCCCCTGCCGACGAGCACCCGGATGGGAACGCTTGGCCACGCGCTGAAGCCCGCAGGCTCTGTGAACGCTTCTTCGGCATCAGGTGGCAGCTGGATGCTTTCGATCGTGGCCCGTCGATCATCGGGAACGTCGTGGAAGAAGACGATTCCCAGATCGAATTCCGCGTCAGGGTCGCGGCCAGCCGCTCGCTCGGCCTTCGCACGCTCGTCAGCGAATCCGACAGCATCCCACCAGTCGCCTGCTGACTCGCCAGGGACGGGGATCATGCCGTTGAGAAACACCAGCCGGGCGACTGGTATTCGCCGCGCGGCCAGCGCCGCGGTGAATCCGCCAAGCGAGTGGGCCACCAGGGTGGTCTCACTCGCGTCACCGGCAGCATCCGCTATCGCGTCGGCGTAATCGCTGAGGCCGCGATGTTCGCCCGTCGGCAGATCGGGCGTGGCTACAGTGTGCCCCGACGCTCTCAGGCGCTCGGCGACGAGACTCCACGCGTATCCAGCGCCCCCAGCCCCTGGGATCGTCACGAAATGCATGGGGTGGAGCGTAGCACCACGGCACCTCACGCCGACGACTCGTTTTTGGCGTGCTGCGTGCGCCTCGAGTGGTGCATTAATGCACCACTCGTGTTGATTTGGCGCCGTTTTGCACGACTCACGTTTGCACGGCGCCGTTTTGCACGACTCACGTTTGCACGGCCGCCGTTTCGTACGACTCGAGGGTGCAAGAGCGCGAGCGTTTTGCACGACTCGAGGGCGCAAGAGCGCCGGGGGGTCAGCTTGTGGGGAGCGAAATGGGTTCGGTGTCTGGCATCGGGCCCGAGTCGCGGCCGCGCAGGTCAGGATGCCATCTGCGGCCGAGCGTCGGAACGATGAAGCCGACAAGCGCGAACGCCCCAGCGATCCAGAACGCGCCGACTGCCCCGTTGCCGTCGATCAGGAACCCGGCGACGGCACTTCCGATCGCCGCACCGATCAGCTGGCCGGTGCCGACCCAGCCATACGCCTCGGCCGTGTCGCTGAACTTCACGCTCGACGACACGATCGAGAAGATGACAGCCAGCGCAGGTGCGATTCCCGCGCCAGCGATGATCAGGGTGATGGCCAACCACCAGAAATTCATGAACATCGCGGCCAACGCAACACCGACGAACACGATCAGCATGCGCCTGGCCAGCGCCCACGGGCCGATCGGCAGATGCCCGAACGAGAGACCGCCGGCCAGCGATCCGAGCGACCAGATCGCAAGCACGATGCCTGCCTCTGGCCCGCTTTCGCCGAAATTCGCGACGACTCCAGCCTCGACCGCTGCGCACGAGCCGACGAGCAGAAAGCCGACAACCGTTGCGAGCAGAACGGTCGGCCGGGTCAGCACAACGCCGAACTTGCGCCTCGAGCGTGGAATGCGCACCCGGCCCACCTCGGGCAGCACGATGAACCAGATGCCGCCGAGCACCATGATCGTCGAGCACAGCAGCAGTCCGATCGTCGTCGAGATCTGGATGGCGACGAACGTGATCACGACGGGGCCGGCGATCCAGATGAGCTCCTGAGCGGATGCGTCAAGCGAGAACAACGGCGTCAGCTGCGTCGAGTTCACCATCTTCGGATAAATCGTTCGAACCGCGGGCTGGATGGGCGGGGTGCTGAGACCCGCGATGAACGCTACGATCATCGTGATCACGATCGGCATCGCGAACAGCGCGATGATCGTGATGGATGCCGCGCACGCGACCAGGGTCACGGAGAGCACGATTCGCATGCCGATCACGCCCATCAGTCTGCTCGTCAGCGGGCCGGCGATCGCCTGCCCGACGCTTGCTGCGGCGAGCACGAGCCCAGCGGCGCCGTACGAATGATGCACGTGCTCGATGTGCAGCAGAATCGCGAGTGAGAGCATCCCCGATGGGAATCGAGCGGTCAGCTGAGCAGCGATGATACGACCAACACCTGAGGTCTTCAGAAGGCTCGAATATGTGCTCACAAGGTACCCAGTCTAGTGTCTGGGCAGCGTGTCAGTCGGGGCGCGTATCGTGTGGATAAGTCGGCGAAGTTATGCACATCTGTGGATGACACGCCCACTACATCTAGGGTTACCGCTCGTCGATATACCCGCTATATAGTGGTCACACGCCGGTGACGCGTGGGGGTGAATATCCGCGGATTACCGGCGAATTGAAGGTCAGCATCCGCTCCGGGCGGTCCGCTAGGCGGTGGGCCGGCGGCGAAAAAGGGGAGTTGCGACTTCGGTCGCAGATAAGGAAGATTCCGCACCCGGGACGGGCTGTGGGGAACGAGGGAGAGACAGTGGCAATTACCGTCGTCAAGCGCAACGGCGAACGCGAGCCGTATGACGCGAACAAGATCAATCTGGCGATTGAGAACGCGGCGACCGGCC
>DATMTC010000139.1:0-3608 GCA_035565115.1 Microbacteriaceae bacterium
CGCGAGCAGCTACTCGACCACCGAAATGGGGTGCCGGCCGGGTTGAGCAGGCTCGGTCACCAGGTCTCGATACGCGGCTCGCTTCGCGAGCAGCTACCCTTCGAGGCGGCCTCGTTCCTCGGCCTCCTCACGGCATCGCTCGACCACCGAGGCCGGCTCGCGGAGGGTGCATCTACCCTTCACGACGGGCCCATTCAAGTCGCGCTAACTGTTCTTAAACGTCGAGTTTGAGAACGTTTTGCGCGCCACGAACTGCATCGCTCGGCTTCTTGGGGCGCGGCGAACGGGCGCGCAGCTCATGACGCACAGCTCAGGCGAGCACCCGCAGCGCCCCTGGGACCACCTCGACGTCGACGGGCAGTGCGCCGATCCGCTCGCCATCGGCATACGCGACGGCCGCGGGTGACTCGAGTCGCACGCTGCGCACCGTGGACAGGTGCACCTGCTCGATCGACGTATGCGTTCCGGAGAATACTTTCGGGAACACCCTGACGAACGCGAACTTCGACATCGGCGTGACGATGAAGAGGTCCAGAAGCCCGTCGTCGAGCACGGCGCCGGGTGCAATCCGCATTCCGCCCCCAATGGATTGGTTGTTCGCAACCGCGATGAGCATCGCACGAGTCTTCGTCGTGTTCCCATCAGCGGTCACGACGTATTCACGCGGCTTGAACGTGACGAGTTCGCGCAACATGGCGATCGTGTACCGACTCTTGCCGCGCGGCCGCGACATGCGGTTGGCTCGCTCATTCACGAGCGAATCGAATCCAGCGGAGAGCACGCCAACGAACCAGGTGCTCAAACCGCCCTGCCGCACTCGCCCAACATCGATCGTGCGCGGCCCGCGTTCGAGTGCTTGGACGAGCGAGGTGATCGCGGCATCCATGTCGTCCAACGGAATCCCCAACCCGCGCGCGGCATCGTTGCCGGTGCCGTTCGGCACGATTCCGAGCGGTGTCAGGGTGTCAGCCACGATGTTGACACCGAGCGAGACCATTCCATCCCCGCCGACGACCACGAGAGCATCCGCCCCTGACTCGACCGCGATCGACACCTCCCGTCTCAGCAATTCCATGTTCGGTTGCATGAGCGGAACAGCGTCATAGCCGGCGGCTTCAAGCGCTTCAACGGCTCGCGGCCCAACGTCACGGCGCGTGCCGAATGACGCCTGAGGATTGATCGCCACGACGATTCGGGCTCGGGCGGTCGTCATAGCTCTTGATTATGGCCGAGCTTGGCAGGTGTGTTCGCCTCAACGGGCGTGTTCGCCCAAGTTGCGATGCGCGGCAATCCGGTATTAGCTCAGAATCATGAGACTCACCAAGTTCGAACACGCTGCCCTGCTCCTTGAAGATTCCGGAAAGAAGCTCTTCGTTGACCCTGGTTCGTTCACGACAGCGCTGACGGACACCGCGAACGCCGTTGCCGTCGTGATCACGCACGAACACGCCGATCACTGGACTCCGGAACAGCTGAACCGCGTGCTCGAGATGAACCCAGGTGTGCCGATCTACGGCCCAGAGGGCGTCGCGGCAGCAGCGACCGGATTCGACGTCACGGTCGTGCACGCGGGCGACACCGTTGAGGCCGGACCGTTCACGTTGCGCTTCTTCGGCGGCAAGCATGCCGTGATCCACCCAACCATTCCCATCGTCGACAACGTCGGCGTGCTCATCAACGACACCGTGTTCTACCCTGGCGACTCTTTCACCATTCCTGAGGGCATCGAGGTGGATGTGCTCGCCGTTCCGTCGAGCGCGCCGTGGCTCAAGGCAGCCGAGTTCATGGACTACGTGCTTGCGGTGAAGCCCAAGCGCACATTCGCCACCCACGAAATGGTGAATTCCGTTGCAGGCAAGAACATGGCGAACGGTCGCATCAAATGGGCGACCGAGCAGCATGGCGGAGAATTCCTCGGGCTTGAGCCTGGCGACTCGGTCGATCTGTAACAGCTCAGCCTGCAGGCGTCAGGCCTGATTCTGCACCGCTGCCTGCTCTGCGACGAATGCACGCAGAGCGGGCAGCGACGCAAGGGTCCGTTGTGCGCGCCCAAGAAGGTCGCCAGTCGATTGAACCCCGAGCAGTTGCGTGACGGCGTTACGGAATGTCGGCTCGTGCGTCGCTGCCAGCAACGGAGCATCCGCGGCGAGGATCGTCATGCACCGTGTGTACGTCGCGATGATCCAGAACACGGCCTCACGGTGAAGGCCGTCCGTGATCAGGACACGACTCCCCTCGAACACGATGTGCCGTGCGCCGTCGCTGATATCGCTCGAGAAGAAGAACGGTGTGGATGCTGCCCCGACCGCGTCGTCGAAGAGCGGCTCGAGGTTCTCGAGCTGGCGAGCAACTGTCGCCGGCTGCAGGTCGCGAACCCCGAGCTGGTCGAGTAGTTCGTCGTACAGGTCGGAGCGACCGAGCCCAAGCAGCACCGCCCGCGCCGCTGCGTATCGAAGCCTGACCGTCGGATTACGCAGCGCGGCGACCAGCACGACATGCGTTGTGATGCTTGTCGAGAACATCCAACCCATCACCTGCTGCTGCCACGCTGCAGCTGCATCGATGCCCGCAAGGCCGTTTCGGATGCGATCGATCGCGTTGTCGCACCGAACCACGATCGCCTCTGGGCGATGAAAGAACGGCGCGATCGCATCACGCAGCTCAGCCAGCCTGCCGGTCGGATCCGCGATCAACTGATCTCGGCGAAAACTGTTGGCCAGGTGATAGTTGCGCGCAACGGCCGCGGTGTCATCGAACTCGGCCAGCGCGGCATACGTCACCTCGAGAACGAGACCGTCGGCCACGATCTTGCCCAGCTTTGGCGGTGCAGTTTGAACATCGAGCACGACGACGATGTCGACGTCGGAGGTCGCGGGCAGCGCGTCATCCGCCGACAACTCGCCGGTGGAACCGGTGAAGAATGCGCCGGCAAAGCCGGGTTCACGCGCCGCGTTCAGCTCGACCCAGCTCCGCGCTCTCTGTCGCGCCTCGGCGATCAGCAAGCGTGAATCCGGCCGCTCAGACCGGGTCCCCGATCGGCGTCAGCACGAACAAAGGAATGCGCCGCGTGGTCTTCTTCTGGTAGTCGGCGTATGGCGGGTACGCCTGCACGGCGCGCTCCCACCAGATTGCCCGCTCGTCTGCCAGCGCTTCGTGCGCCAAGTAGTCACGCTTGACCGCGCCGTCCTGCAACTCGACGTGCGGCTCCTTCGAGATATTGAAATACCAGACCGGATGCTCTGGGGCACCACCCTTGGAAGCGACAACGGCGTATTCACCGTCATGCTCGACGCGCATCAGCGGCGTCTTGCGCAACTTGCCGCTCTTGGCACCCACCGTCGTCAATACGATGATCGGAAGATCAAGCGGGGTCTTGCCCTCACGGCCGTCAGTGCGTTCATACAGCTCCACCTGATTGCGCGCGTGGGCAGATGGACTCGGCTCGTATTCTCCGGAAAGTGGCATGCACCCCAGCTTAATCGCGGCGCGTCAGCCTGAAAATGCGCAACTGGCGACCAGATGCGCGTTCATATCCACGGTATCCAGGCCACTGCCGCTCGATAGTGTTCCAGACCGCTTCCCGCTCGGCGTCGCCGATGAGCTCGGCA
>DATMTC010000140.1:0-3635 GCA_035565115.1 Microbacteriaceae bacterium
TGCCGAGCGACTTCGCGTCGGCAGAACAGGGCGGCAGCTGGAACCTGGGTTGGGTCGCGATCGTGCTTGCGGCGTGGCTGATCGTCGGGCTCGTGCTGTGCCGGTTCACCTTCAGGTGGATCCGAAAAGACAGCTGAGTGAGAAGGTAGAGCGGTGAAGGTTGCCAAGTGGTGGGATCTGGCGTTCGGCGCCGGTCTGCCGGTGCTCGCCTTCATCGCCTGGGTCGGATACTCGCCCAGCCAACTGCACCTGATCGGCGCGTGGATCACGCTCGCCGTGATCGGGCTGTGCTACTTCACATTCGGCAGGCATGCGCTTGCCACGCGATCGCTGTCCATGCCGTTCGCGCTCGTGCTGATCGTCGGCTGCGGTGTTGCCACGGCGTGCTCGCCGACCCTCGCGACGATGCAGGCACTTGCGATCCCATACCTGTGGTCGATCACGCGCACCCGGCGGCCCGCGATCGTGCTGAACACGGCGCTTGTGACATCGGTCGCCATCGGATTCCTATTCAGCCTCGGATTCAGCGTCGACTCGCTCGTGCAGGCCGTGCTCACCGAGGCGCTTTCACTGGCGTTCAGCATCGTGCTGGGCCTGTGGATATCGTCGATCGCGGAGTCCGGCGAGGAACGCGGCCGGCTGCTCGACGAGCTCACGGCCGCGCAAGAACAGCTCGCGGCGGGGCACAGACAGGCGGGAATCGCCAGCGAGCGCGAGCGGCTCGCGCGCGAGATCCACGACACGATCGCGCAGAGCCTCACCAGCCTAGTGATGCTCGCACAACGCACCCGCAGCGAACTGGCGCGGCTGCCCGGCGACACGTCGGCGGCCGCCGACAGCGTCGAATTGATCGAGTCGACCGCCCGAGACGCGCTGACGGATGCCCGTTCGCTCGTCGCAGCGCTCGCACCGATCCCGGTCGGCGAATCATCGCTCGCCGACGTGATGAGCCGGCTCGCCGCTCGGTTCGACCGCGAAACCGGCGTGCGCGTGACCGCTGAAGTATCGGCGACAGCCGTGCCGCGCGAGCTCGAGGTCGTACTGTTGCGATGTGCGCAGGAAGGGCTGGCCAACGTGCGCAAGCATGCTCAGGCATCCGAAGCCCGTGTGACGGTAGAACGAACTGGAGACCAGGTGCGGCTCGAGGTGCACGACAACGGACGCGGCCTCGCCGCCGACTCACTCGTCTCAGACCGCGGGTTCGGTCTCGGCGGGATGCGAGAAAGAGTCGGCCTCGTGGGCGGGCACTTGCAGATCGATGGTGCTGCCGGAGCCGGCACGACGCTGGTCGTGACGATCCCCATCGGTGAAGGCGGGTCGGTCGACGTTGCAGAGGCCAGGTCATGAGCGCGGCAGCTCACGCAAACGGGGCCGACGGGGCAAACGGGCTCGACGGTGCCGACGGGCTCGACGGGACTGGCAGGTTCGACGCGGCCGGCAGCATCCGGGTCGTCGTCGCAGACGACCATCCGATCGTGCGCAGCGGCATCGTGCAACTGCTCTCGACCGCCGACGACATCACCGTGGTGGGCGAGGCGGCCAACGGCCTGGATGCTGTGCGTCTCGCCGCCGAGCAGTCGCCGGATCTTGTACTGATGGATCTGCGCATGCCGGGCCTGGATGGCGCGGACGCCACGGCGCAGATCGTTGCAGCGAATCCGGCGGTGCGGGTGCTCATCCTGACCACGTATGAGAGCGACGATCACATTCTCGGCGCCATCGAGGCCGGGGCAAGCGGCTATCTGCTCAAGGCGGCGCCTGAGGACGAGATCCTGGCAGGCGTGCGATCCGTGGTCGGCGGCGAGACGGTGCTCGCGCCCGCGATCGCGGCCAGGCTGGTGCAGAAGGTGCGCACGGATGCCGCCGGCGGGCATCCAGCAGCCCCGCGGCTGAGCGCGCGCGAACTCGAGGTGCTGCGGCTGGTCAGCGAGGGCCTGAGCAACCCCGATATCGGACGCCGCCTGTTCATCGGCGAGGCAACAGTGAAGACGCACCTGCTGCACGTGTTCGAAAAGCTCGGAGTGAGCGACCGCACCCGTGCGGTGACGCTCGCGATCGAGCTTGGGCTGCTGTAGCCGGTGCGGCGCACTGCGACGGTGTGCGTTGCGACGGTGTGCCCCTGACCGAGCGCGAGCGATACTTTTTCGGGCAATTGATGCTGCCGCGGCACCATCATTCGCCCGAAAAAGTATCAATCGTCGTATCGGATGGCGCGTCAGTCGTCGTCGCGGTTCTCCCACGGCCAGCGTGGCCGACCCTTGTTGCCGACGCGCGAGGCAAGCACAAGCATGAACAAGATGCAGACGATGAACGCCAGGATGCCGACCGAGATCGCGAACGGACTTGTCAACTGCAGGCCGAAGAATCCGATGAACGCAATCGGATCTCCGGATGCCAGCCCGACGAAAAACCCGCCGACGGCGCAGAACAGCAAATAGCCGACGACGCCCAGCAATAGCGCCGTCCCCAGCGCGATGCGCTGATCATTCTCCGGCACACGCAACGCGATCCACAGCAGCCAAAACAGCACGAGCAGCACGCTGCTGGCCGTCATCACAGGCCCGACAACCGGACCGACCGTCGCATCGCTGATGACGTCCCGATCCGTGTACAAACTGATCATCCCGAAGATCGCGATCACAAGCGCCGCATACAAAACCGTGGCGAAGACCGCGATCGCGGCCGAATAGCGCCGAAAATCACGCATCCGGCACGCCTGCATTCACGTTACAAAGACTACGCCGTTCGGTCGATCGGCTGCGGGCCGTCGGCCAGCGCCCGCTCGTAGTCGCGCTGCGCCGCATCGTTGCGTTCCCGCACCTTGCGGCCACGGTAAGCGATCCAGAGGCCGAACCAGATCGGAACCTCCCGAGCAACGATCGCGGAGCCGATCGTCAGCGGGTTCGCCCACAGCTGCGACAGGATGCGCGCGACCTCGCCTTGGCTGAACTTCCAGGCCTGAATCGTCACGAGCACACCGCCGACATACGCGAAATAGACGACGACGGCCACGAAGAACGCGCCGAGAATGTACGCCCACCATCCGCCCCGGTTGACGATCGCGATCAGCAGGATGAACGCCAAAAAGAAGAAGATAATCGGGATGTAGTACGACGCGGTGCCGACGTACTGAATGAAGTCGTGCATCGCGATATCGGTCGTGCGCTTGGTGATCGCGAAGATCACGAGCACGACCAGTGCCGAGACGATGGCGTACACGATCGTGGCCAGCAGGGCGATCAGGATGCCTGCACCCCGATTGCCCTTGCGCGCCGGACGTTGCGGAGCGGTGACATACACCGGCTGAGCGATAGGCTGCTGCCCCGTCGTCGACTGATACTCGTTGGGCGACGGGTAGTCGTTCGCCGACCGATACTCGGTGGGCGGCGCGTATGTCGGCGTCGCCTGCTCCGCCGTCACGGGCCGGTCGGTCGGCCGTTCTGTCTGTTCAGGCTGGTCGTTCTGATTCGTCACTGGCTCGTATGCGCGCGTCTGACCGGTGTCTGACGCGCCCGAAATGTGAGCAGAGGATGCGACGGGTGTGGCACCGGCGACGCCCGGCTCGTCGTCGAGATCGTCCTCGCTCGCTCGCCTGTCGGCCGCTGCCCCGCCGGTCGCGGCCCTGTCGGTCGCTG
>DATMTC010000141.1:0-2525 GCA_035565115.1 Microbacteriaceae bacterium
CGACAACGCTCACGAACGCACTCAGTCGACCAGGTCTGCGTACAGCGCGGTCGACAGGTAACGCTCTCCAAAGTCCGGCACGATCACCACGATGGTCTTGCCTGCGCTCTCAGGGCGCTTTGCGACCTCGAGCGCGGCATAAACGGCCGCCCCCGACGAGATGCCACCGAGGATGCCCTCGTCGGACGCCAACGCACGCGCCGTGCGAATCGAGTCGTCGAACGTGACGTCGAAGACCTCGTCGTAAACATCCCGGTTGAGCACGTCTGGAACAAAGTTCGCGCCGAGCCCCTGGATTTTGTGCGGCCCGGGCTTGCCTCCGGTCAGCACGGGGGAGTCGATCGGCTCGACCGCCACGATCTTGACGTCGGGCTTGCGCTCCTTCAGCAGTCCGCCTGCACCGGTGATGGTGCCGCCGGTACCGATGCCGGCGACGAAGATGTCGATGTCGCCGTCCGTGTCTGCCCAGATCTCCTCGCCGGTGGTCGTTCGGTGGATCTGCGGATTCGCTGGGTTTTCGAACTGCCTGGCCAGAATGGCGTTCTCGGTCGAGGCCGCGATCTCCTTCGCCTTCTCGACGGCGCCGCGCATCCCATCGGCCCCCGGCGTCAGCACAAGCTCCGCACCGTATGCGCGCAGCACCACCCGGCGCTCCTTGCTCGAGGTCTCCGGCATCGTCAGCACGACCTTGTAGCCGCGTGCTGCCCCGACGAGCGCGAGCGCGATGCCCGTGTTGCCGCTCGTGCCCTCGACGATCGTTCCGCCCGGCTTCAACTCGCCAGATGCTTCTGCAGCGTCGACGATCGCGACACCGATGCGGTCTTTGACGCTTGCTGCAGGGTTATAGAACTCGAGCTTCGCCAGCACCGTCGCGTCGATGCCCTCTGTGAGCCTGTTCAGCCTCACAAGTGGCGTGTGTCCGAACGCGTCGGCGATGGTTGAGTAGATCTGAGCGGCCATGGGATGCCCTTCTTTCAGCTTTCGGGGTATCGGGGCGGCGCGGCAGCGCGCCCCGTTGAAGCTTATTCTTGACGAGCAACGTATGAGTACTCTGTTTCATTGCACGACTTCATTGCACGATGCCTCATTGCACGACCGCGGCAGTGCGAAGTGCACGCCCCGTCGATACCGCCCGAGAAGAGCCATTGCCCAAATGACAGAACCCAAATGACAGCGTCCCAGCCAGATTCCGTCGCCACTCTTCTCGACGATGCGATCGCGCGGTTGACTGCCGCAGGCGTGCCCACGCCCGATGTCGACGCAGAACTCATCATCGGCCACGTGCTCGGCGAACGTCGCGGCCGCATCCAGGCGCTCGCAATGACGGATGCTGCGGTGCAGCCGGAGCAGGCGGCATCCGTCGACGAGTTGGTGACGCGTCGCGCATCCCGTGAACCGCTGCAGCACATCACGGGTGTTGCGGCATTCAGGTCGATCGAGTTGCTGGTCGGCCCGGGCGTCTTCGTGCCGAGGCCAGAGACCGAACTCGTCGCCCAGTTCGCGATCGACGCGTTGCGCGCGGCGGCAGACGGAGAACCGATCGGTGTTGACCTCGGCACGGGCAGCGGCGCCATCGCACTTGCCATGGCGACGGAGGTGCCGCACGCGAGCGTGTACGGGGTCGAGAACTCGCCGGAGGCATACGCCTGGACAACGAAAAACCTGGCGCACGTCGGTGCAGACAACGCCAGTCTGGTGTTCGCCGACCTGACCGATGCGCTGCCCGAGCTCAACGGCCGCGTCGCAGTCGTGATCTCCAATCCACCGTATGTGCCGGCCGACGCGATCCCGCGCGACCCCGAGGTGCGCTTGTTCGATCCGGCACAAGCGCTGTATGGGGGAGCGGACGGTCTGGATGTTGTCCGCGCGGTGTCTGCGACAGCTCAGCGCCTGCTCTACCCGGGGGGAACTCTTGTGATCGAGCATGGTGAGCTGCAAGGTGCGGCGATCAGGCAACTGCTCGCAGCTGACGGGTGGCGTGCCCCGGCGACGCATCCCGACCTCACGACGCGCGACAGGGCGACAACCGCCATCCGCTGACCCCGCCGCCCATTCGCCGAGTGCTCCCTTGTGGTCACTCTCGTGGTGGCCGAAACGACCATAAGGGAGCACTCGGCGCAGGGTCAGGGCTGCTTACGCGACTGCTTCTCCGCCAGCTTCGCGGCGCGCTCCCGCGCCTTCGCGAGCGCTTCACGCTCACGCTTGACCAATTCGCGCACGCGAGCATCCGCTTCTCGCGCTTTCGACTCTGCCTCGCGGCGCAGATTTGCGATCTCACGCACCTTCTGGTCTTTCGCGTAGTGCTCGCTGCGCTCTGCTGCGCTGTCGTACTCGGCGGGGCGGGCATTCGGCTCGGCTGCCTCGTCTCTGGTGTCCAGATAGTGCTGAACGCCATCGAGCAGTCGTTCGAGCCCGAACGCCGTGTCGTCGTATGCGATGTCGTCATCCGTGTATGCGCCAGAGAGAATCACTGGGCGCAAGTACGGGAACCGCTCCTGTGTCACCAGTTCGGCCAGGATGCTCGC
>DATMTC010000142.1:0-5534 GCA_035565115.1 Microbacteriaceae bacterium
ACGCCGTTCCTGGCGGCAGGTGGTTCGTCGCTTGTCGCCAACTGGATCATTGCCGCTTTGCTCTTACGTCTGTCTGATACCGTGCGCAATCAGCCCAGAATGGTGGTGACAACATGAACCGTGAGCTCAAGCGCGTGAGCATCGTCGTGCTCTTGATGTTCATCGCCCTGTTCGTCTCCACCTCCGTGCTGCAGGTCGGTGTTGCGGACACTTTGAACGCGGATGCTCGCAACTCGCGCACGCGCTACGACGGCTACGACGTGCAGCGCGGCGCCATCCTGGCAGGCGGCCAGCCGATCGCGCAGTCCGTTCCGAGCAGCGACGACTACAAGTACCAGCGCCAGTACACGAACGGCCCGTTGTACTCTGCCGTCACCGGGTTCTACCCGATCAACGGTGCTCCGACAGGTCTCGAGGGCGCAGAGAACGAGCAGCTCAGCGGAACATCGAACACGTCGTTCCTCGACCGGCTGAACAACATCCTCACCGGCAAGTCCCCACAGGGGAACTCGGTCGAGACCACGATCGATCCTGCGGCGCAGCAGGCTGCATTCGACGCGCTCGGAGACCAACGCGGTGCCGTCGTGCTCATTCAGCCGAAGACCGGGCGCATCCTCGCACTCGTCTCCAAGCCGAGCTTCGACCCGAACACGCTTGCTGTGCACGACAGCAAAGAGGTGAACGCCACATACAAGGCGCTGCTGGATGCTGCAGGCGAACCACTCGTCAACAAGGGTTACACCGATCTCAACCCGCCTGGGTCCACGTTCAAGCTTGTCGTCGCATCCGCTGCTCTCTCCAGCGGCGACTACACGAAAGACAGTCAGCTGCCGAACCCGCAGAGTCTGAAGCTGCCAGGGTCGAACACCGTCGTCTACAACGACACGTTCACCACCTGCGGGCCGGGTGCCACGGTCTCCATCGAGACCGCTCTACAACTTTCCTGCAACATTCCAATGGCAGAGCTCGGCATGAAACTCAAGTCAACGGCCATCAAACGGCAGGCAGAGAAGTTCGGGTTCAACGGGGCGTTCCACATCCCGATGACAACCTCGAAGAGCGCGTATCCGAGTTCATCCGACCCAGCAGAAGTGGCTAAGAGCGCATTCGGTCAGCAAGACGACAGGGCGACGGCGCTGCAGATGGCGATGGTCTCCGCCGGGATCGCAAACGGGGGCACCGTGATGCAACCCAACCTTGTCGAGGCAGTGCAGACACCGTCGCTGACGCCGGTGGCTGGAACGGCGTTCACACCGAAGGAATTCGGCAGCGCGCTGAGCTCAGATGTGGCAGCGACGATGGCGGCCATGATGGTGAACAACGTCGATAACGGCGTTGCGGGTAATGCAAGAATAGACGGGGTCAAGGTGGGCGGGAAGACCGGAACGGCGCAGAACGGTGCGGACGATCCGTACACGCTGTGGTTCACCGGTTTCGCCCCAGCTGACAACCCCGAATTCGCTGTAGCAGTCGTTGTGGAAAATGGTGGCGGACTCGGTCAGAGCAGCAACGGGAACGCCGTTGCCGGTCCGATCGCGAAGAAAGTACTAGAGGCGGTGCTGAACAAATGAGACCCACAGCAGGGCTCACCTTCGGGGGACGTTACGAGCTGCAGTCGCGCATTGCGATCGGCGGCATGGGCGAAGTGTGGCAGGCAACGGACCTGGTGATCGGCCGCACCGTCGCCATCAAGATCTTGAAGGACGAGTACCTGGGCGACCCTGGGTTCCTCGAGCGATTCCGCGCCGAGGCGCGTCACGCCGCGTTGGTCAACCATGAGGGCATTGCAAACGTCTTCGACTACGGAGAGGAAGACGGCAGCGCGTACCTCGTGATGGAACTCGTGCCTGGCGAGGCGCTGTCGACCATCCTCGAGCGTGAGCACACCCTGTCGACCGACAAGACCCTCGACATCGTCGCTCAAACGGCTGCTGCACTGCACGCAGCACACGCCGCAGGTCTCGTGCACCGCGACATCAAGCCGGGCAACCTGCTGATCACACCAGACGGCCGGGTCAAAATCACCGACTTCGGCATTGCACGCATCGCAGACCAGGTGCCACTGACCGCAACGGGTCAGGTGATGGGCACGGTGCAGTACCTGTCGCCCGAGCAGGCCAGCGGGCATCCGGCTTCGCCGACAACAGACATCTACTCGCTCGGCATCGTCGCTTACGAGTGTTTGGCGGGCAAGCGGCCATTCACCGGCGAATCGCAGGTGGCGATCGCGATGGCGCAGATCAACGAGACGCCGCCTGCGCTGCCTGTAACCGTTGCAGAGCCGGTGCGCAACCTCGTGTTCTCGTGCATTGCGAAGAACCCGCAGGATCGGCCGGCCTCCGCCGCGCATCTCTCGCGAGCGGCTCAAGCGCTGCGCCGTGGAGACGTTGCTGCCGCGGCCGCTGCTGTGCCTGCGGTGCTCGGTGTTGCCGCAGCAGAGACCGGCGGCGCCACCAAGCTGCTGCCTGCCGCTGGCATTGCTGGCGCAACGGCTGCGACGACGGTGCTCGGAACGCCCGGCACACCTGTTCCTCCGCCGGCAGAGGCGGCAGAGGCGACCACGACCAAGAAGCGCAGCCCATGGACGTGGCCGCTCATCGCACTGATCGCACTGCTCGTGATCGTTCTCGTCGGAACACTCATTGCACTGTTCGCGCAACAGGGCGCCAAGGCGCCGACGACATCCAGCCCGCCGAGTTCGTCTGCGCCACCGTCATCAAAGTCGCCGACGCCGACTCCCACGCAGACGAAGGCGCCGACCTCTGCGACCGTCAACGCCAGCGACTATCAAGGCAAGAGCGTCGACGACGCCACAGCCGCTCTCAACAACCTCGGCTTCAAGAACATCCAGAAGACCGAGGGCAAGGCGGCGACCTCGCAGGCGCAGGTCGGCACCGTCTACGGAGTGAATCCAACGGGAACGGTTCAGTTCACGCAGACCATCACGCTGACGTACTACGCAGCGGTCGTCACGCCGAGCGCGCCGACCGACA
This sequence comes from Microbacteriaceae bacterium, assembly GCA_035565115.1. Classification (GTDB taxonomy): domain Bacteria; phylum Actinomycetota; class Actinomycetes; order Actinomycetales; family Microbacteriaceae; genus Rathayibacter_A. The sequence goes on from DATMTC010000142.1 coordinate 2,994, forward strand.
AGGTCACGGTCAGCCCGGACCCGCCGCTCACCGTCGGCCAGCAGGCGCAGTTCACCTGGGGTGGCGCACAGTGCCCTGCCGGCCAGAACCTCACAGGTCACCAGCTGTACATCGATGGGCAGGGCCAGGGACCGGTGTCAGGAACGGGCCCAACCACCAATTGGACCGTGCCTGCGACCGACGCGGGCAAGACCGTGCAGGCTACGTACACGATCTTCTGCGGCGAGTCGATCGAGTCTCCGCAGTCGCCGGCGTTGCCGGTCGCAATCAGCCCGGCTAAGGGCGGCTGAACTGGCGGATAGCCCGCACTCAGCTTCGCCCCGATACACTAAGCGCTAGTGTTTTGCCTGAACTGGAGACGTCCGTGACCGATGACCGCCGCATCCTCGCCGGCAGGTACCAGGTGGGCGAACTCATCGGACACGGCGGCATGTCAGATGTGTACCGAGGCACGGATACCCGACTGGGTCGCACCGTCGCCGTCAAGCTGCTGAAGTCCTCGCTCGCGACCGACCCGGCCTTCCGCACCCGCTTCCGTCAAGAGGCGCAATCGGCGGCGCGAATGGCGCATCCGACGATCGTTCGCGTTTTCGACGCGGGCGAGGAAACACTGCTCGACCCGAGTGGTCGCGAGGTGCAGGCTCCGTTCATCGTGATGGAGTACGTGGATGGCCGGCTGCTGCGCGACCTGATCAAAGAGGGGCCGCTTGCGCCTGCTGAGGCAGTGCGCATCGCGGAGGGCATCCTCACGGCGCTCGAGTACTCCCATCGCGCCGGCGTCGTTCACCGCGACATCAAACCGGGAAACGTGATGATCACGCACTCGGGCCAGGTCAAGGTGATGGACTTCGGCATCGCCCGCGCGATCAGCGACTCGTCGGCAACCGTTGCTCAAACCACTGCCATCCTCGGCACGGCAAGCTATTTCTCGCCTGAGCAGGCGAAGGGCGAAACCGTCGACGCCCGCACCGACCTGTACTCAACGGGTGTCGTGCTCTTCGAGATGCTCACGGGGCGAGCGCCGTTCCGTGGCGATACGCCGGTTGCCGTCGCATACCAGCACGTGAGCGAACCGCCCGTCAAGCCGAGCAGCATCAACCCAGGCGTTTCGCCTGCACTCGACGCCGTCGTGATGCACGCGCTGTCGAAGGACCGTTTCGAGCGTTACCAAAGCGCGGCTGAGTTCCGTGAAGAGCTCGAGACCGCTGCTGCGGGCAAGGTGCCTGTGCACAAGAGCCACGACGCGTTCGCCGAGACACTGTTCGGGGCTCCACCGGCCATGATGACCGGAACCGAGGCGGCCCTGCGGCAGTTGTCAGAAGACGACACGATGGTTCGCACGCAGAACAGGCCGCCTGTCGTGTGGATCTGGGCTGGCATCGTGTGTGTCGCCATCATCGTGGTCGCGCTCATTCTGTGGGTGTTCAGTCAGACGCCATCCGCTCAGCTCTCCGACGTGTCTCGCGTTGTTCCGACCGTGATCGGCAAAACCCTCGACGACGCAGAAGCTGCGCTGAAGAAACACGATTTGACCTGGACCGTCACGAATGAAGAAAGTGCAACTGTCGCGAAAGGCAAGGTGACGCGCACGGATCCTGCTGGCGGCATCGTGGCGCAGAAGGGCGACCAGATCACGGTTTACGTGTCCACCGGCAAGAAGGTCGTCAACGTTCCGGATGTCACTGGCCAGTCGATCGAAGACGCCAAGAAGGCGATGACGAACGCCGGGTTCGCGCTCGGGCAGATCAATCAGCAGGATTCGCCGACCGTGCCTGCCAACGTCGTCATGAGCACCGATCCGAAAGCGGCGGACCAGGCGCACGAGGGCGACACGGTGAACTTCACGATCTCAAGCGGGAATGTGACGCTGCCAGACCTGACCGGGCAGTCTGTCGCCGCTGCGACCGGCATCCTCGAGGGCGCCAACTTGCAGCTGAAGGCGGATCCTCAGCCTGACCCGAGCTGTAAGACGCAGCAGGGAACGCTGGTCAATCACCAGTCGCTGGCGCCTGGGCCGGTGCCGCAGGGCTCAACGGTCACGCTGACCTACTGCACGGGCTGACCCCGCATCGGTGGTCCCGCGCGCACCTTGGGGATCCATGTCGCACCATTCCGGTGGTCGAGTAGCTGCTCGCGCAGCGAGCCGTCCCGGTGGTCGAGTAGCTGCTCGCGCAGCGAGCCGCGTATCGAGACCTCCGCAACACGATCTGTGGTTCCCGACCACAGGCAGCTCACGAGGTCTCGATACGCTCGCTGCGCTCGCTACTCGACCACCGAACTGTCGAAATACAGGAGATTTCTCCGACACGCCGTCTCCACAGCGCCGAATCACGGCGTGTCGCGCAGAATCTCCGGTATTTCGCAAACCCGATGTCGATGCGAGATTGGCCCCGGGCCTGTTCAGAGCCGTCCGTCCCGGTGGTCGAGTAGCTGCTCGCGCAGCGAGCCGCGTATCGAGACCTCCGCAACACGATCTGTGGTTCCTGACCACAGGCAGCTCACGAGGTCTCGATACGCTCGCTGCGCTCGCTACTCGACTAC
>DATMTC010000143.1:0-6699 GCA_035565115.1 Microbacteriaceae bacterium
GCGCTGCGAGCGTGGTTCGGCGGGTGGCGAGAAGGATGGCGCAGCGACCCAGGAGAACGACGGCCGCTGCGCTGGCGCACCGTGGGCAGGATGACCGCGGCCGGCAGGCCACCGGTCGTCTAGCGCCACCACTGCCTGACCGGTGTTGATTGGGCGACCGGTAACGATTCAGTCACCACTCGCGCCTGCGCTGCCGATCGCAGCGGGGTCAAATGTTGGCCAGTTATTCTTAGAGAATTATGGGTCTGTTCCACGACGCTTCCCTTGGCATCAAGGTTGTACAGAATGCTCTCACGCAGCGCAAGGTGCGCTCCCGGCTTGAGAGGCAGCTGGAATCACAAGTACCGTTTGCGCCGGGGCGTTTCAAGATCGGTGTCTACTTCGCCGACGGCAAAGTCAACATGTACCAGATTCGACAGTGGTACAAGCCACTGGCTGAGTTGTCGAAAACGTGGCCCGTCGTCGTCTTGAGCCGCTCGGCCGGCGGCGCCCAGATGCTGCTTGAAGAGTCACCGATCCCCGTTGCATACGTGCGCACGGTTCGTGCCCTCGAAGAGACGCTTGCTGAGCAGGACATCCGCATCGTCTTGTACGTCAACCAGAACACGCGCAATTTTCAGATGATGCGCTACGGCCGTCGTTGGCATGTTTTCATCAATCACGGTGAGAGCGACAAGATGTACATGACGACGAACCAGTTCAAGGCATACGACTACGCGCTTGTCGCCGGCGACGCAGCGATTTCCCGGCTGTCGCGCGTGCTGTGGGACTACGACTTCGACAAGCGTGCGATCAAGATCGGTCGTCCGCAAGCCGACCACTACTCCGGGGTGCTTCCATACACGCCAGACGACCGCAATGTTGTGTTGTACGCGCCAACCTGGGAGGGTGACAGGCCGGCAGCGGCATACGGGTCGATCGCAACGCACGGGGTCGCGCTCGTGCGCGCGCTGCTGGCAACTGGACGCCATCGCGTGATCTACCGGCCGCATCCGCGCTCAGGTGTCGTTGACTCTGCATATGGGGCCGCCAACGCTCAGATCATCGCTGACATCGCCGCGGCGAACGCGAAGGACCCGACTGCGCAGCACGTCTTCGACGACGGCGCTGAACTTGGCTGGCAGTTGTCGGCTGCCGATATGGCGATCGTGGACATTTCGGCGATGGTCTACGACCGTCTTGCGGCCGGGAAGCCCCTGTTCATTACGCGGCCGACGGATGCCGAGGCCGAGATCGATACCGGAGGGTACCTGTCGGATTGCGAGTGGCTGGACGCAACAGACGCAGGCAACATCGTAGATCGGATCGACGCGCTCGAGCATGACGAACAGGCGGCAGCGCGCCTGGACGCGTGGGTCGACAGGTATTTCGGCGACACTACTCCAGGAAACGCCACGGCTCGGTTTCACGCCGCGGTGCAACAACTGATGGACCAGTGGGAGCATTTCGCGGCATTGCATGCTGCTGACGCGGTTCCGGACGAGCACGTTCGCGCCGCCGAGATCGACGAGGCTGCCGCGGCCGACTAATCGGCGCTGAAAGTCTGGTTCGCTTCTGGCGCTACCGGAATGACCAGGGGAGGCGCCCCGAACGCGATGCGCGCGTTTGCAAGAACGCGTCGGCCGAGGATGTGGTTGCCTGTCCCACCGACGACGGCTCCGATCCCGAACGGGATCGCCTTGGCGAGAAGACCGGTTGTGCCACTGACGGCAAAGCGGCGCAGGAACGCCTTCTTCAGCTGGTCCGCGAGTGGACCGACTACGGCACGCGGCAGGCTGCTGGTGACGACCTCGCCCCAGTAGACCTGGCGTGTGATGTCGCGTTGAACGGCCTGAGCTCCCCATTGGCGCACAAGATCTGAGCCTTCCGTGCCGAGCATCAGGGCCATCACGAGGGCGCGAGCACGTTCAGGGTCGTCGACCGCGATGCCGTGCACCTCGCTCACTGATTGCGCGAACAATGCTGTCGCCTCGAGGAAAGCTGCGGTCTCCACCCCGGAGAGCGCGAGTGTCGTGACGGTTCCGATCGCAGGGATCACCGCAGTAACGCCGACGGCCGCACCGCTTGTCGTGACTGTCGCAAGGTAGCGGTGCTCGAGCATCCGCACGATCTCGGCCGACGACGCGTGCGGGTGACGCTTGCGGATGCTTCGGATGTGCGCGAGCACCGCGGGCCGCTGGATTGCCATCAACCTGTCGAGGCTGCGCACGATCGGCCGAGGCATGGAGTCGCCTTGCGGTGTGCTCATGCCAGTGATCGACACGATCGGTTTGGTCTTTTTGGCCATGATTGGAGTCTACGTTGGCATGCTCCGAGCGCTATTCGAACAGCGCTCGGATCGTTTCACGTGTCACCGCGACGACTTCTGGTTTGATGGTGGCGACTGTGCAGATTGATTGCGCACTCGCGGTGAACAGCTTCTCCGGTCGGATGTAGCTGTCGACGGGGAGGCTGCCGTGCGCGAAGTCACGCTGCGTGAGAGTCACCGGATGCTTGCTGGAATATGGGCGCGACGTGATCTGGCACACGACGACGTCGCGATCGTCTGCGATTGCCACGATCGCGGCCGGTCGCTTCTTCGAACCAGAGCCATCGGAGAACGGGAATGACACGACCACCACGTCACCTACTGCAGGCTCGCCCACGCTTCCTCCTCTTCGGGACGTTCCCAATCGCTGAGAGCATCGTGTGATGCAAGCATGAGCGACAATCCTGTGTCTACCTCGACGACAGGCGTAATGAGCAGTCCGTCATCGACCACGGTCATGTCGACTTCGCCGGACAACTGAGCATCTTGTAGCAGCGACTTAGGAATGCGCACACCTTGCGAGTTGCCGATCCTCACGACTTTTCCTCTCATGTAACCACAGTGTAATTACTCCGAGGGTAGTTCTCTAGGGCGATCCACGTGGGGCGACGGCGACCGATTTGTGGAATACCGCTGCTGCTTTCGCCTGTGAGGGCCAAGAAGTTCAGACGTCGAAGACCTTCATGACCTCGTCGCCGTAGTCGTCGATGACCTTAACCGCGATCTTGCCTGTTGTCGGGCGCTCAAACGCAGTTCACAAGTCATAGCGGCAAAGCAATGAGTAAGCACCTGCGTCTGTGCACAAAACCACCATGGGTAAAAGCACGCAGCTTAGACACTCTGGCTACCGTACCCCTGGGACGTTAGGCATAGTGGATGCCGGAAAAACGTTGGCCAGGCGCGATAGAACTCGGTCGCCGCATCTCGCAAGCACGTCAGAAAGACGGTGTCAGTCGCGACACGTTGGCGGCTCTCGCCGGTGTCGACCTGTCCAACCTCGGGAGGATCGAACGCGGCGTCGTGAACCCGAGCTTCTTTACGCTCGTGAGGATCGCCGGGTCCCTCGAGATCGACCCGGGTGACCTGGTCAGAGGGATCAACGCTGACATGCTGCCGCCTCACGTGGGGGTTCTCACGGCGCGCGAGTTCGCCGACGAGCGCCGCAAGCGCACCTCGCCGTAGTACGCAACAACGCAGGTCTAGAAGCTTGCCCGCCACAGATACTCGTCGTCGTTCTCCCTTCGCCACCGAACGATCAGGATCGTGTTGGACGCCAAATCGTCCCCCACGATCGTCAGCACGGCCGTGGCCGCCGGTTTCAGCGTGATCGGAGCCTGCACGGGCATCCGTCCCGAACCGATCAGCGCGAAGGTGACGCCGCGAAGCGTCTCGAGACTGGCGTTGGTCAGCGCATAGCGAGGCGCATCGCTCCGATCGAGCCGGAACGGCACAGGGTAGGCAAGGGGCGGCCCGGTGGATGCTGCCGGTGGATCAACTGCTCTCAACATGCGGGCACGGTACCGCCGGCATCCGACGCCCACGACAGAAGTGGGGGCGACGCCCCTCGCGCGGCAGTTGTGGAGGACGAGTGACCGGAGACTACGCGCCGTAATCCGCGTTGTATCGGCCGAGCACCTCATCGATCGGCCCATCCAGAACCAGGCGACCCTTGTCGAGGTAGAGGCCTCGCGCGCAGAATCGGCGCAGATCCTTCTCATTGTGCGAAACGAAGAACAGTGTTCGCCCGCCGGCGAGCAGTTCCTCGATGCGTCTGTAGCACTTCTCGCGGAAGCCCTTATCGCCGACGGCGAGCACCTCGTCAACGAGGATGATCGGCTCCTCGAGCCGCGCAATCACCGAAAAGGCGATGCGAACCTTCATTCCGCTTGACAGGTGCTTGTACGGCGTGTCGAGGAACTCGCCGATCTCGGCGAACTCGATGATCTCGTCGAACCGGTCGTCGATTTGCTTGCGCGACATCCCATGCAGCCCAGCTGTCAGATACACGTTGTCGCGAACGGTGAGGTCGTCGACGAATCCGCCGGTGATCTCGATCAGCGGCGCCACGCCCTCGTGCACGACCACGCGTCCCTCATCGGACAGGACGACGCCTGCTACCAGCTTCAGCAGCGTCGACTTGCCCTGGCCGTTGCGGCCGACAACACCGATTGCCTCGCCGCGTTGCACGGTGAAATCCACGTTCCTGAGCGCCCAGAACTCGTCGGGTTTGCTGCGTCGTTTGCGCGTCGAGAAGAGGTCTTTGAACGTGCGGCGGGCCCGCCTGTTGCGCTTGAATCGGATGCCGACATCATTGACCTCGATGACCGCGGTTTCGGCCATCAGATCTCCTTCAGAACAGCGCGTTGTGCACGTGAGAACACCAGGAGTCCGATCACAAGCAGCACGATGGACATCGCGGCCGACACACCGATGGTTGCCCAGTTCAGTTCGACGGAGAAGAAGGCCGCGCGATACAGGCTGAAGATGCCGGTGAGGGGGTTGAATGCGATCACATCGCGCAGCCCGTGTGGAACATCAGTTGCACTGTAGACGATGGGGGACGCATAGAAGAGCAGGCGAAGAATCAGCTTGATGGCTCGTTCCAGATCACGAAAGAACACGACAAGAGGTGCCACGATCAAGCCGACGCCCATTGTGAGGATGGCCTGCAGCACGATCGCGAGCGGGAAAAGCAACGCGTAGCCGTCTGGCGGAGCATGGAACAGAATCGCGAAGATCGCTAGAACAGGCAGCGCTGCGATGAACTCGATGCCCTTGGACAGCACGATGCGGTTGACCCAGATCGTGCGCGGAATCGTGGTCGAGCGAATCAGCTTCGCTTCGCGAAGGAATGCCCGGGTGCAGTCCGAAATGGTGCCGTTGAACCACACCCACGGCAGCAAAGCCGAGAGCAGGAACACGATATACGGTTCTTCGCCAACATTTCCGCCCCGGTGGAAGATCACGACGAAGACGAAGTAGTAGATCCCAGCCATCAGCAGCGGGTCGAGGATCGACCAAACGTAGCCGAGTGCGCTCGTCGAATAGCGCACGCGCAGGTCTCGTTTGGTCAACAGCCACAGCGAATGGCGATATCGCGCAAACGGCGTGCGCTGTGTTGGGCGCACCTCGGCGTAGCTGGTCACGGGTCCTATCGTATGGGAGGAGTTATCCAAGATCGTGGCAGTGGCGCTTAACCGACGATGCCGCCTGCCCGTGAAGGCGCGGCGGCATCGTCAAGCGAGGAATCAGACGAACAGGTTCGCCCGCTCGAGGTCTTCCGCGAAGTCGATCTCGACGGCGTACAGGTCAGAGATGTCGACAGGCTCAACCAGCATCTTGTCTTGCTCGATCGCCAGCTCGATGCCGCGCTCGAAGTAGTCCTGGTCTTCGACACGCTGCAACTGGCGCAGCAGGCTGGCCTTGTCATGGCTCGACACGTAGTTGATGCCAACAGCCTCGCCCAAGCCGCCCTTGACCGTCTTCGACAGCTTCTCGATGAAACCCTCGGCGCTCGTCGTGTATTTGACCTCTTCGTCGGATACTTTCGAGGTGTTGACCGTCACGAATGACTGGTCGCGGGCCATCATGCTGGCTGCTCGGTCAAGGACGGCCGGGTCGAAGACGACATCGCCGTTCATCCACAGAACTCCACCGTTGCCAGACGCTCGCAGGGCACGCATAAGACTCTTCGACGTGTTCGTCTGGTCATACTGCTCGTTGTAAACGAAGTCGGCGTCCGGGAACGCTTCGATGATGTGCTCGAGCTTGTAGCCGACAACGATCGTCACCTTGACCTTCTTGCCGAAAGCATGGTGGATGTTGTCGAACTGCTGCTGCATGATGGTGCGGCCGTCGCTCAGCTCGGTGAGGGGCTTCGGAAGGGAACGGCCGAGTCGGCTGCCCATACCTGCGGCCAGAATCACTACCTGGGTGGTCACATCAATCTCCTAATGGTGAGCGCGTCCCCGGCACAATCCTCAATCAGAGCAAGGAATTCGCCAGGAGTTCATCAGCGCGTTTACGTAAGGACACTTCGTTATGCCGTACTTCAGCTTACTGGCGGCCCCCGACCGGAAAGCTGGTCGTTGCCGTTTCGTAACCATCCTCACGGGTGATACCTAGGGATGATATTTCGTTCAATTTCAAGGATTGCGCCGTGAAGTCGGATGGGCTTGGTACGTTAGCGTGGTGAGTTCTGTGTCGCCGGTTCCAGAAGAAGATAGCCCCGAAAGAGGGGCCGTCCGCCAGGCGACGGATGCGCGCGGATCTGTGGCCGCCTCTGCTGCTGCGGCCGGCTCAAGCACGCGCAAGCCTGCTGCCAGAAAACCAGCGGCGCCGCGCAAGCCTGCAGCACGCAAGGCACCGGTGCGCACACCGGCCAAAACCGC
>DATMTC010000144.1:0-6902 GCA_035565115.1 Microbacteriaceae bacterium
GAGCGACTTGCGCGGGTTCCACATCGGCATCCGGTCGAGGCCGATCCCCATCGCCTTGGCCGTGTTGCGCCCAAGGTGCTGATCAGGGAAGAACAGCACCCGCTGGCCGCGTTCGAACGCCCAGGCGAGCACCGTTGCCGCATTCGACGACGTGCACACGATGCCGCCGTGCTCGCCGCAGAATCCCTTGAGCGCTGCAGACGAGTTCATGTACGTGACCGGAATCACCGGAACGCGACCATCGGCATCCGGCTCGGTGCCGTAAAGCTCTTCGAGCTGCTCCCAGCACTCTTCAACCGAATCGATGTCGGCCATGTCGGCCATCGAGCAGCCCGCGGCGAGATTGGGCAGGATCACCGCCTGATGCTCTGCCGTCAGAATGTCTGCTGTCTCTGCCATGAAATGCACGCCGCAGAAGATGATCGCCTCGGCGTCCGTGCGTGCCTTCGCGGCATTCGCCAGCTGGTACGAGTCTCCAACGAAGTCGGCGTATTGCACGACCTCGTCGCGCTGATAGAAGTGCCCGAGCACGACGGCGCGATCGCCGAGTGCAGCCTTCGCGGCCCGGATGCGCTCGGCGAGTTCGTCTGCGCTGGCTGTGCGGTATTCCTCTGGAAGTTCCCCCTGCACAGGGCTGTTGGCTGGGATCGGATCTGCCATGGATGCTCCGGGGCCATAGCTCGGCGCGATCGCGTCGAACTCCCATGGAGCGTCGACGAGTTCCGGCGTGCAAATCTCACCGGATTCCTCTCCTGCGCCGATGAGCTGGATGCTGCGGTCGACGGATGCTGTGATCATGTGGCGCTCCTTCTCTAGCTGCCGAGCGGGCCGTTATCGGCCAGATCGGCTGACGTGTTGTACCTGTACAGACGCGGCGGGCGGTGCGGCGTGCCGGTAACGTGCATGCCCGTGTCGATGAGCGCGTCGGAGGACTCCATCGTCCGGCGAAAATTCGCGGGGTCTAGTCGTTTGCCAAGCACGGCCTCGTGCACCTCTCGCAATTGGGCAATGGTGAAGGTGTCGCCGAGCAGGGCGCGTGCGATGCTGCTGTACTCCATCTTGTTGCGCAGTCGCCACAGTGCGTATTCCACGATCAGGTTGTGGTCGAACGCGAGCACGGGCAGGTCGTCTGCAGGAAACCAGCGCACGTTCTGGCCAACAGTGGCCCTGCGTGCTTCGTCGGAGTCGACCAGCGCCCAGTACACGATCGATACGACCCGGTTCTGTGGCGAGCGGTCTGTGTCGCCGAACGCGTACAGCTGCTCGAGGTATTTCGGTGCGAGCGCCGTGGTCTCGTGAAGCGAGCGTCTGGCAGCATCCGCCAGGCTTTCTGTGCTGCCGAGCGGGCCGCCCGGCAACGCCCACAACCCATCGAACGGTTCTCGGATCCGCCGCACGAGAGGCAGCCAGACGGTGGGGGATGCGCCGTCGGCGCCGAAGCGGTCATTGGAGCGAAGGGCGAAGATCACCGTGGACACGGCAAGCGTGGCGCTTTGCTCATCCATGGCTGCCGTCCGATCACTAAGAGTCGAACTGACTCGAACTAACACAATATCTTAGTGTCAGTTCGACCAGAACATGCAATTCGTCGGTTCGACGGGGTGCAAATCGACGCAATCGGGTGCCGCGGGCGATAGGCTTGCGTCGCAGGATAACTAACTGAACACTGGGCCATCACGGTCGATGCGGGAGAGTCAGGCGCATGCGCCAGACACCGAAGGAGCAATATCCTCCCCGACAATCTCTCAGGTACGTGTACCGCGTCGAACTGGCCACTCTGAAAAGCGAATTTGCAGAGCAAATTCGGGTCGAGTAGCGAGAGAGCGCAGCGAACCCGCGTATCGAGACCTGGATCTGTCAGCGCAGGTTCCGCCGACGGTGAAAGCAACGCATCCGACTCCGATCGACAGGTTCGGCGAGGATGCATCGCGAAACTCTCAGGCAGGATGACAGAGGGGGAGTTCCCGATGCGAGTCATTCATGACTCGTGCCACAGAAGCGACCGACGGCGTCGGCGCAGACCGGAGAACTCATGAAGCCCACCGATTCAAGCCCACCGACCAAGTCAGTCGAGGCCGCACCTCAGTTCTCGCCGCTGCACGACGCGCACGTCGCTGCCGGCGCGAGTTTCACCGACTTCGCGGGCTGGCAGATGCCGGTGAGATACACGAGCGATCTGGCCGAGCACCATGCGGTGCGCACCGCCGCCGGGTTGTTCGACCTCTCGCACATGGGCGAGATCTTCGTGGTCGGGCCGGCCGCAGCGGCAGCGCTCGACTTCGCTCTTGCCGGAAATGCATCGGCCATCGCTGTTTCACAGGCCAAGTACAGTCTGCTGCTGAATCGGTCTGGTGGCATTCTCGACGATCTCGTGGTCTACCGCACAGGCGAAGACCGGTTCATGGTTGTCGCCAACGCGGCCAACCGCGCCGTCGTCGCAGATGAGCTGCGGGCGCGCTCAGCAGGTTTCGACGCGCAGGTCTTCGACGAGAGCTCCGACGTCGCGCTCATCGCAGTGCAGGGTCCTGCATCGCTCGGCATCCTGCAATCCGTGCCTGGCCTCGCGATCGAGGGCGGGCATCCGGACGGCGAGGATGTCGCCGCGGCACTCGAGCAGCTTCGCTACTACCGATGCGTTGCCGGGCTCTTCGGCGGTCAACCGATCCTGTTTGCGCGCACCGGATACACGGGGGAGGACGGCTTCGAGCTGTACCTGTCGCCAGACCAGTCTCGTGAACTCTGGGATTCGCTGCTCGAAGTCGGCGCAGGGCGCGGCCTGGTCCCTGCCGGTCTGGCGAGCCGAGACACGCTCCGGCTCGAGGCAGGCATGCCGCTCTACGGGCACGAGCTCAATGCACACATGTTCCCGGCTCAGGCGGGCCTCGGCCGGGTCGTCAACCTGTCGAAGGCAACCGACTTCATCGGGCGGCAGGCAAGCGAGGAAGGACCGAACCCGGATGCTCCGGTGCTCGTCGGCCTCGCGGGCGAAGGCAAGCGTGCTGCCAGGGCCGACTACCACGTTTTCGATGGCGACAGGCAGGTCGGTGCCGTCACCTCCGGCGCACTTTCACCGACGCTCGGTCACCCGATCGCCATGGCGTATGTTGCTCCGACATCCGCTCGGCCAGGAACAGAACTCACGGTTGACATTCGCGGTTCGCGACAGCCGTTCACCGTTACGCAGCTCCCGTTTTACAGCAGAAAGAAGAATTGACCATGGCCGCTCCAGATGAACTCCAGTACACAGCAGAACACGAGTGGGTACGTGTCGATGGTGATACGGCGACGGTCGGCATCACGGCGTATGCGGCAGAGAAACTCGGCGACGTCGTCTTCGTCGAACTGCCGGCAGTCGGCAGCGACGTTGCAGAAGGGGCGGTCGTCGGCGAGATCGAATCGACCAAGTCCGTCGGCGAATTGTTCGCCCCGGTGAATGGCACTGTGGCAGAGGCCAACCAGGCCGTTGTGGATGCGCCGGAGCTTCTGAATTCAGACCCGTACGGCGACGGGTGGTTGATCAAGGTCACGTTCAGTGAATTGCCTGCGCTGCTCAGCTACGCAGAGTACACAGCGCTGGTCGGGGAGTAACGCCGCACATGAGCGAACTCTTCTCGTCGCGTCACATCGGAACAGATGAGGACGCGCAATCGGTCATGCTTGCCGCGGTCGGCTACGACACTGTCGACGCACTTGTCGACGCGGCTGTGCCAGGCTCGATCGCCGCAGAACCCGTAGAATATTCAACGCTGCCACCCGCGGCATCCGAACGTGCGGCGCTCGCGGAGCTGCGTGCGCTTGCCGGCAAGAACACCGTGCGACGGTCGATGATCGGACTCGGCTACTACGACACGATCACACCGGCCGTGATCAAACGCAACGTGCTTGAGAATCCCAGCTGGTACACCGCATACACCCCGTATCAGCCGGAGATATCCCAGGGCCGTCTCGAAGCGCTGATCAACTTTCAGACCATGGTCACCGATCTCACCGGTCTCGATATTGCCAACGCGTCGATGCTCGACGAGTCGACGGCCGTGGCCGAGGGGATGCTGCTGGCCAGGCGCGCTTCGAAGTCGACATCGAACGTGTTCCTGGTGGACGCAGACACCCTTCCACAGACACAAGCCGTGCTGAAGAACCGTGCAGCTGCCGTCGGTATTGAACTCTCGGTCGTTGAGCTCGTCGAAACGACCGACCATGACAGTCTCGGCGATCACTTCGGCCTCTTCGTTCAATACCCAGGGGCCTCAGGCAGGGTGTGGAATCCGTCATCCGTCATCTCGGCATCCAAAGCCCGCGGCGGCGTCACCGTTGTTGCAGCCGACCTGCTCGCATTGTCGCTGGTCACCTCGCCCGGCGAGCACGGCGCTGACATTGCCGTTGGAACCACGCAGCGCTTCGGCGTTCCGATGGGGTTCGGCGGGCCTCATGCCGGTTACATGGCGGTGCGCAAGGGGCTGGAACGTCAGCTGCCAGGCCGACTTGTTGGCGTGAGCCAGGATGCTGCGGGCAAGCCGGCATACCGCCTCACGCTTCAGACCAGAGAGCAGCACATTCGCCGCGAGAAGGCCACGAGCAACATCTGCACCGCACAGGTGCTCTTGGCGGTGATGGCCGGGATGTACGCGGTCTATCACGGGCCGCGTGGCATCCGTGCCATCGCTTCCCAGGTGGCTGCTGTGACCGAATATCTGCGTGGTTGCCTCAACGATGTCGGCGTGGAGATCGTGCACGAGCACTATTTCGACACCCTGCTCGTTCGGGTCCCAGGTCAGGCGCGCGCCGTCGTCGATCGGGCGAAGACGCTCGGCATCAACCTGTGGCCGGTCGACGACGATCTGGTCAGTGTCTCGGCGGACGAGACGACGACGATCACCGATGCGCAGAACGTGGCGCGGGCATTCGGCTGGCCGCAATCGCGGGAGTTCCCCGATGCGGGTCGGCCGACCGCTGGCGTGGAAAACGGCCTGCCGGAGGAACTCGCGCGCACCTCGCCGTACCTCACGCATCCGGTGTTCAATACGCACCACTCGGAAACAGCAATGATGCGCTACCTCAAGTACCTGGCAGACAAGGACTATGCGCTCGACCGCGGCATGATCCCGCTCGGCAGTTGCACCATGAAGCTCAACGCCGCTGCCGAGATGGAGGCGATCAGTTGGCCGGAGTTCGCCGGGTTGCACCCGTTCGCGCCCGCCGACGATGTCGAGGGATATCTCGAATTGATCGGCCAGCTCGAGTCGTGGCTGGCCGAGGTCACAGGCTATGACACCGTCTCTCTGCAGCCGAACGCGGGAAGCCAGGGCGAGCTCGCCGGACTGCTGGCCATCCGCGGGTATCACCATTCACGGGGCGACGACGCGCGCACTGTCTGCCTGATCCCCTCGAGCGCACACGGAACGAATGCGGCGTCGGCCGTGTTGGCCGGCATGCGCGTGGTCGTCGTCGCCACGGATGCGCTCGGGAACGTCGATCTCGCCGATCTGCACGCGAAGATCGCCGAGAACGCGCCTGAACTCGCTGCCCTGATGATCACCTACCCATCGACCCACGGGGTGTACGAGCACGAGGTGAAGGCGATCACGCAGGCGGTGCATGATGCGGGCGGACAGGTTTACGTCGATGGCGCCAACCTGAACGCGCTGCTCGGATATGCGCGTTTCGGCGAGTTCGGGGGAGATGTGTCACACCTGAACCTGCATAAGACGTTCTGCATTCCGCACGGAGGCGGAGGCCCAGGCGTTGGCCCTGTCGCGGCCAAAGCACACCTTGCGCCTTTCCTGCCCGGCCATCCACTTGCTCAGCGGGCGGCGCACGGTTCGTACACGCACGACGCGCTTCCCGTGTCTGCTGCACCGTACGGCAGCCCGAGCATCCTGCCGATCAGCTGGGCGTATGTGCGCATGATGGGTTCTGACGGACTGAGGCAGGCAACGGGTGCGGCAGTTCTCGCCGCAAACTACATTGCCGTCGCCCTGCGTGATCATTTCCCGGTGCTGTACGCCGGTGACAACGGACTGGTCGCACACGAGTGCATTCTCGATGTTCGACCGCTGACCGTTGCGACGGGCATCACCGTCGACGACATCGCGAAGCGGCTCATCGACTACGGATTCCATGCGCCGACGATGAGCTTTCCCGTTGCAGGCACACTCATGGTCGAGCCGACCGAGAGCGAAGACATCGGTGAAATCGACCGGTTCATTCAGGCCATGATCGCCATCAAGGCTGAAGCGGATGCTGTGGCGGCCGGCAGGTGGCCAGCCGAAGACAACCCACTGGTCGGCGCACCGCACACCGCCGAATCGGTGATCGCCGGCGAATGGGCACACGCGTACACCCGCGAGGACGCCGTCTATCCGGTCAAGTCTCTGATCCGTAACAAGTACTGGCCGCCCGTGCGGCGCGTCGACCAGGCATGGGGTGACCGGAATCTGTTCTGCGCGTGCCCGCCGCCGGAGGCGTTCGCCTGATCGTGCTGACCGGGTCGGCTACTTCGTGGGGAACAAGCCTGGCCACCAGCCCACGGCGAGCGGGTAGCCGACGAACGAGATGATGTCGATGATCCAGTGGGCGATCACGAGCGGCATGACACGGCCCCAGCGCGCGTAGCACCAGCCGAACACGATGCCCATCACGACGTTGCCGAAGAACGGCCCGATGCCTTGATAGAGGTGGTAGCTGCCGCGCAGAACCGCCGCAGAGAGGATGATCAGCCATTTCGACCAGCCCAGTTCGCGCAGCCTGGTGAACAGATACCCGATGACGATCACTTCTTCTTGCAGCGCCGAGCGCAAGGCAGACAGGATCAGGATCGGGATCGTCCACCAGTAACCGTGCAGGGGCGCCGCGTTGACATCGACCGTTATTCCAATCGCCCGTCCAACGAAGTACAGGGCGAG
>DATMTC010000145.1:0-20081 GCA_035565115.1 Microbacteriaceae bacterium
CGAGCCGCTCGCGTCATACCAATCCATCTGGCTGGCTTGTGGAACGCTCTCGCCTGAGACACCGTAGCGAATCGGCCGCAAAGCAGGGTTGTCTGCGCGCAGCTGGATGAGCTCGCTCACCGTGTCGACGAGTTCCTGTTGGCGTTCATCCCACGTCCAATCCAGCCAGGTCAGCTCGTCGTCGTGGTTGTACGCATTGTTGTTTCCGCACTGCGTTCGACCGAATTCGTCTCCGGCAGTGATCATCGGAACGCCTGCAGACAGTAGCAGCGTGCCCAGCAGGTTGCGCACCGCCTTCCGTCGCGCAGCGAGAATCGTCTCGTCTGTCGTGTCGCCTTCCACACCGTGGTTGAACGAGCGGTTGTCGTCTGCGCCGTCTCTGTTTTCTTCGCCGTTGCCCAGGTTGTGCTTTGTGTCGAACGCGACCAGGTCTGCCGCCGTGAAACCGTCGTGGGCGGTGATGAAGTTCAGCGATGCGACAGGACCGCGCTCCGCCGCGAAGGTGTTGGATGAGCCTGCGAGCCGTGTGGCGAAGCTGCCGATGCCGGTAGAAGGCTGGCCATTCGACCTGGCATCGGCGATATCGCGCAACCAGAATGTGCGCACCCTGTCCCGGTAGCGGTCGTTCCACTCTGACCAGCCGTCAGGAAAGTTGCCGGTCTGCCATCCGCCAGGACCGACATCCCACGGCTCAGCGATCTTTTTGACCTCCCGCAGCAACGGGTCGTCGATGATTCCGTAGAGCAGCGGATGCTGTGGCGTGAATTCTCCTGTCTCGTCCCTGCCGAGCGTCGCGGCAAGGTCGAAGCGGAACCCGTCGATCTGCACATCGTTCGCCCAGTATCGCAACGAGTCCATGATCAAACGCTGTGCGGCAGGGTGGGCTGCGTTCACCGTGTTGCCGACACCGGTGTAGTCGATGTATTCGCCGTCGGCGTTCTGACGGTAGTACGCGGCGTTGTCGATGCCACGCAGGCTCGTCGTCGGCCCTGCCGTGCCCTCTTCTGCCGTGTGGTTGTACACAACGTCGAGAATGACCTCGAGCCCGGCCTCGTGAAGCAGCTTCACCATGCCCTTGAACTCCCGCAGCACATCCTCTGCCCCTGCGGCCTGTGCCGCTTTGGTCGCGTATGCAGGATGCGGGCTGAAGAAGTTCAGCGAGTTGTATCCCCAGTAATTCGCGAGGCCCTGCTTCAGCAGTCTGTCCTCAGACGCGAACGCGTGGATGGGCAGCAGCTCAACGGCTGTGACTCCGACAGCTGTCAGGTGTTCGATGGTCGCGGGATGTGCGAGCCCTGCGTATGTTCCGCGCAGTTCGGCAGGCACTCGCTGATTCAATTTGCTGATGCCCTTGACGTGAGCTTCGTAGATCACGGTCCGATCCAACGGGGTGTTCGGTTTGCGCGTGCCATTCCAGTTGAACGACCCGTCGATCACGACCGAACGACGCGTTGACTGCTGTGACCCAGTGATGCCGCGCCCGTACGGATCGAGCAAGAAAGCGCCGGGGTCGAATGCGTTCTGCGGCGCATCCGGACCGTTGACGCGCAACGCGTATCGCACACCTGGACGCAACCGCGTCGATGCTGCCGACCACACGTTCGATTCACCGCGCACGAGGGCGGTCGTCTCGGTGACCCAATTCGGATCGCGGTCATCGAACACGCACAGTTCGACGCTGTCGGCGTTCTCGGACCAGACACCGATGGTGCCGCCATCCGAATTCAGGTGCACACCGAGGGCACTGTCCGTGGTTCTCACGCGTTCTAGAGTAATGAGTATGACGGTCTATCTTGACCACGCGGCCACCACCCCCGTGTCGCCCGGCGCGATCGAGGCATACCTGAGCGCGACCACCGCCGTCGGCAACCCGTCGTCGATCCACGCAGCAGGCCAGTCTGCGAAACGGATACTCGAGGAAGCGCGCGAACAGGTTGCGGCCACTGTCGGCTGCGATCCGATCGAGGTGGTCTTCACCTCGGGAGGCACGGAGTCAATCAACCTCGGCATCAAGGGGTTGTACTGGCAGCAGAACGAGAACCGCACTCGTGAACGCATCATCGTGCCAGGTGGCGAACACCACGCAACCATCGACACGGTCGAATGGCTCGAGCGGTACGAGGGTGCCGTCATCCAATGGCTGCCGCTCGATAAGGACGGCGCTGTCAGGCGCGACGCGCTGGAAGGCGCGCTCGCCGAAGACCCGGGCTCGATCGCGTTGGTGAGCACAATTTGGGCCAACAATGAGGTCGGAACGGTGCAACCGATCGAAGAGATCGCCGCGCTCACAGCACGGGCGGGCGTTCCGCTGCACATCGACGCCGTTTCGGCGTACGGTCACCTTCCTGTGAATTTC
Organism: Microbacteriaceae bacterium; assembly: GCA_035565115.1. Taxonomy (GTDB): domain Bacteria; phylum Actinomycetota; class Actinomycetes; order Actinomycetales; family Microbacteriaceae; genus Rathayibacter_A. Next base: position 2,357 of record DATMTC010000145.1, read on the forward strand.
GGTGCGTTGCGTTCGACGGCGGGCAACGCTGCGCGCGGGCTGGTCGCACTGAGCGTGTCAGCACACAAGATCGGCGGGCCGGTCGGTGTCGGTGCGCTCGTGCTGTCACGGCATGCAAACATCGTGCCCTTGATCCACGGAGGGGGACAGCAACGCCAGGTGAGAAGCGGCACGCAGGATGTCGCAGCCGCCGTGGCGTTCGCGTATGCGGCGCGAGAGGCGACAGACGCACTCGATGTCGAGCCGAGACGATTAGCGCAACTGCGCGATCACCTGATCGCCGGGGTGCGCAGTGTTGTTCCGGATGCTGTTCTCAACGGTCCGGAGCCGGCAAGCGGGCACAGACTGGTGTCGAACGTGCATTTCTCATTTCCGGGCTGTGAGGGCGATTCCCTTCTGTTCCTGCTTGATGCCGCAGGTGTAGCGGTTTCCACCGGATCCGCATGTCAGGCTGGCATCCCAGAGCCATCACACGTGCTACGCGCGATGGGACGCGATGAAGCATCCTCACGGGGCGCGCTGCGGATCACGCTCGGCCGCACGAGCACCGCGGCCGACGTTGACGCCTTTCTGTCTGCGCTGCCCGCCGCGCACGCGCAGGCGGCAAAGGCGGGGATGGCGGACCGGTCGACTTCGATCGGATCCGCACCATAGTCTGCGCGCTAATCAGGAGCGCGGGCGGGCCTCATCGTCAGGCCTCCTGTGCGATGGCTCTGTTCGAACGTCAGGATCGATGTCGTCTGCCTTGCGAACCTGTTCGTCTGCGTCGGCGCGTGCCGATTGCGCATCATCCTGTTGCGATGCTGCTTCACGGCGTAAACGCTCAGCATTGACCTCGGCCTGCTTGGCATCCGCCGCTGACCGCGCGGCGCTCGCCTCACGCTCTCTGGCGTCCAATTGCGTATCCACGGCGCTTTCGCGCATCTTGGCGGCCTTCACGCGGTCCGCCTCTCGCCTGCGTCTGCGCCCGAAGACCGCCACCAGGATGATGATAATGATGATGGCGACGACGATCGCGACAATGAGAATTATCAGCGCTGTTGTATTCATGGGGCGAACGTAACCCGCTGGCGCGCAGCACGACAATGGCTTGACAATTGGGTCAGGTCGCGTGGCGAACTGCCTGAACATACACTTGACTGCGTGAAAGTTCTGGCAGCGATGAGTGGCGGCGTCGATTCGGCGGTGGCAGCTGCGCGCGCGGTTGACGCCGGCCACGAGGTCGTCGGTGTTCATCTCGCGCTCAGCCGCATGCCTGGCACACTGCGCACGGGCAGCCGCGGATGCTGCACGATCGAGGATTCGATGGATGCGCAGCGCGCTGCGAACATCATCGGCATTCCGTACTATGTGTGGGATTTCTCCGAACGTTTCAAGCTCGACGTCGTCGACGATTTCATCGCGGAGTACGCGGCCGGCCGCACGCCGAACCCGTGCATGAGGTGCAACGAGAAGATCAAGTTCGCGGCCCTACTCGAGAAGGCACTCGCCTTGGGCTTCGACGCCGTATGCACCGGCCACTATGCGGCGATCGTCACGGACGATGACGGTAACCGAGAACTGCACAGAGCAAGTGCGTGGGCGAAGGATCAGTCATACGTGCTCGGAGTCCTGACGGCCGAGCAGCTCAAGCATGCGATGTTCCCACTCGGGGCGACACCATCGAAGTCCGAGGTGCGTGCAGAGGCTGCAGAGCGCGGCTTCAGCGTTGCGACCAAGCCGGACTCGCACGACATCTGCTTCATTCCGGACGGAGACACTCGTGGCTGGCTCGCCGAGCATGTTGGAAGCTCGAATGGCGACATTCTCGACAGCTCAGGAGCGAAGGTGGGCAGCCACGATGGCGCGCTGGCGTTTACCATCGGCCAGCGAAAGGGTCTGCAGCTGGGTGTTCCTGCCCCAGACGGCAAGCCGCGGTTCGTTCTTGAGATCAGGCCAAAAGACAACACAGTCGTCGTCGGCCCGAAGGAAGCTCTCGACATCGCCGAGATCGCCGGGTCGCGCTTCACCTGGGCTGGGCGCGCGCCTGAGCATCCGGCCGAGCCGTTCGCGTGCGATGTGCAGATTCGCGCTCACGCCGACCCTGTTCCTGCTGTCGCTGTCGTGACCGACGGCGAACTGGTGATCAGACCGGACGTTCCGCTGAACGGTGTCTCACCTGGCCAGAGCGCCGTCGTCTACGTCGGCACCAGAGTGCTCGGCCAGACCACGATCGATCGAACGGTCAGCGCTGTAGCCGTGTCCTGAATTCCGCGCGAATGTCACAGGCAGTCAATATGCTTTAGTTCGTGGCGAACACGGCGACGGAAGATCTGAGTCTCGAGCAAGCGTCGGCAGAGGCTCAAGAGTTGACGACGCGCATTCTCGAGGCGCGAGACGCGTACTACGAGCGCGATGCTGCGATCTACTCAGACGATGAGTACGACCATTTCATCAGGCGGCTAGAAGAACTCGAGCGGTTGTTCCCCGAGCTGCAGAGCCAAGACAGCCCGACCCAGACCGTCGGTGGGCGCGCAGACACACTGTTCGCCCCTGTCACGCATGCAGAGCGGATGCTCAGCCTGGACAACGTCTTCTCGATCGGCGAGTTCGAACAGTGGGCTGCACGAGTCGAACGCGACTCCAATCGGCACGTCGACTATCTGTGTGAGCTCAAGATCGACGGCCTCGCGATCAACCTGCGCTACGAGAACGGTGTGCTGACCACTGCCGCAACCAGGGGTGACGGCGTTGTCGGGGAAGACGTGACAGACAACATCAGACACGTCAAGGTCATCCCGCAACGACTGAAGGGCACGGGTCACCCGCCGTTGGTCGAGGTGCGTGGCGAGGTCTATTTTGAGGTCGAGACGTTCAGGCAACTCAATGCGCTGCAGGCGGAAGAGGGCGAGCGCGTGTTCGCCAACCCGCGAAACGCGGCCTCAGGCAGTCTTCGGCAGGTTCGCGAGAACAAGAATCAAGCAGCACTGGATCGGATGTACAGACGACTGAGCAGGTTGTCGATGCTCGTGCACGGCATCGGTGCGTGGCAGAACCCGCCGGTGGCCAGCCAGTCTGAGACGTATGCGCTTTTAAAGGAGTGGGGCCTGCCAACAAGCACGCACTTTCGGGTGCTGCCCACGAAAGAGGGCGCAGCTGAATTCATCGAATACTACGGCGAGAACCGTGCAAGCGTGGAGCATGAGATCGACGGCATCGTCATCAAGGTCGACGAACTGGCCCTTCACGATGAGCTCGGCGCGACGAGCAGGGCGCCCAGGTGGGCGATCGCGTACAAATACCCGCCTGAGCAAGTGAATACCAAGCTGCTCGACATTGTGGTCAGCGTCGGCCGAACAGGCCGCGTCACCCCGTTCGCCGTGATGGAGAAGGTGCGGGTGGCCGGCAGCGAGGTGCGCCAGGCGACCCTGCACAATCAAGACGTCGTGAAGGCGAAGGGTGTGCTGATCGGCGACACCGTGGTGCTTCGCAAGGCGGGCGATGTGATTCCAGAGGTGCTCGGCCCTGTGGTCGAGTTGCGCGACGGGTCCGAACGCGAGTTCGTCATGCCTGACAGGTGCCCAGAGTGCAACACCCTTCTTGCCCCGGCCAAGGAGGGCGACGTCGACCTGCGGTGCCCGAATGCCGAGAATTGTCCAGCCCAGGTGCGGGGTCGCGTCGAGCACATCGGTTCTCGCGGGGCGCTCGACATCGAGGCACTCGGCGAGGTCGCCGCCGCGGCGCTCACGCAACCGCTGAAGCCGGCAGAGCCTCCACTGCACACCGAGGCCGGGCTTTTCGACCTGACGCTCAGCGACCTTTTTCCGATCGAGGTGATCGTTCGTGACAACGAGACGGGTCTGGAGAAGCTCGACGATGATGGCCAGCCGAAATCGGTGTATCCGTTCCGCCGCAAGCGGCTGAAGAAGGATGGCGAGTTCGACCCGAACGCGCAGGCATTCGACGGTGACGCAGACTACGTTCCATCGAAGAACGCGCGCGAACTGCTTGCCAACCTGGAATCGGCGAAGACCAAACCGCTGGCACGCATCCTTGTCGCACTCAACATTCGGCACGTCGGGCCCGTCGCCGCTCGCGCGCTCGCCGACTATTTCGGTTCACTCGACGCCATCAGAAACGCCAGCCGCGACGAACTTGCCGAGGTCGACGGCGTCGGCGGGATCATCGCCGACGCGGTGATCGACTGGTTCCAGGTCGACTGGCACCGCGACATCGTTCAGCGCTGGCAGCTGGCGGGCGTGCAGTTCGCGATCCAGGGGCATCCTGGACCTGGCGCCGCTGCGGCAGCGGGCGGTGTTCTGAGCGGGATCACCGTCGTGGCGACAGGCTCGCTCGATGGTTACAGCAGGGAGGGTGCGCAGGAGGCGATCGTTGCGGCGGGAGGCAAGGCGGCTTCGAGCGTTTCGAAGAACACTGACTTTGTGGCCGCAGGACCAGGAGCCGGTTCGAAACTGGCGAAAGCAGAGCAGCTCGGCGTTCGCATCATCGATGCCGAGCAGTTCCGCAGACTGGTCGAAGAGGGGCCGGATGCGGTCTGAACACGGGTTCGCTCACCGTGAGAACGTCACGTTGACTCCCGAATAGGGGCCGACAAACACTGTCTTTGCGTGGTTCGGCAACGATATTATGAGCAGTATTCATCTGTCGACCCGAACGGCAGCCTGTGCACCTTTCGCTCGAGGGGAGCGTACGCGTGCGAGTCGTCGTCGCTGCGGTTGTTGTCGCGTCTGCCATCGCGACCTCTGCAGTGGCAGCACCGAACGGATCATTCAATCCCGACGCGACGGCGCACACCTCTGCCATTGCCGCACCGGCCGCCAACCGTGCGCCGCACGTGTCAGCAGTGCTCGCATCCATCCAGCACGCCGACCCGGCAGCGCTTCCGTCGTACCTTGCAAGCAACAAGCAGCAGATCATGTCGACCCTGGCAGTCCCAGGGGTCGCCAGCCAAGTCGGCAGTTGGTGGAACAGTCTCGGTCAGACCCAGCGCCGTTCGATCGAACGCAACGCCCCAGCGCTTCTTGGAAACCTCAGCGGGATTCCGATGACCGTTCGCGACACAGCCAATCAAAGTGTGCTGCGTCGGCAACTCGACGAGACGCGCAGGAAAATTCGTTCTGCGGGTGCCTCTGCCAAGCTCACGGCGACTCTTGACGGTCTGCGGAGCGTCGCGTCTGCACTGCGCAGTCCGGCAGGTGCACCCAAGCGCACCTTGACCACGTTCGACACGACAGGGCCGATGCGCGCGGCCATCGCCATCGGCGACGTAGACCACGCGGACGACGTCAGCATCCTGGTTCCCGGAATGTTCTACACCGTCTCAGGGCAGATGGCAGACTGGACTCACACTGCACAGGTTCTGTATGACACGCAGCGGGCGTGGCTGAAACGGCTCGGGCAATCGAACAAGACGGTTGCGACGGTGGCGTGGTTGGGCTACCGCACACCGGACCTGATGTCCGTTCTGAGCCTGGCCGATGCCAGGGACGGCGCGACAATGCTCGAAGAAGCGATTGCAGGCATCCGGGCGGCGCGCGGCACGCACCAGCCGTATCTGAGCATCGTTGCGCACTCGTACGGCTCGACGGCAGCGCTGCTTGCAGCACAAAATGGCGACACGGAGTTGGATGCGCTTGCCGTCGTCGGGTCTCCTGGCAGCGTTGCGACTTCGGTGCACGAACTGAATGTGCCTGCCGACCGTGTGTTCGTCGGAGCGGCCCTGCTTGATCCGATCGCAGGCAGCGGCTATTTCGGAACAGATCCTGGCTCACGCGACTACGGCGCTCGGCCGTTCGGCGCCGTCGGCGGGATCGACCCGATCGATGGCAGCGTGATGCTGCCTGCCTTCGGCCACAACGGATACTTCGCACCTGGCACGGAGTCCCTGCGGAATCTGGCGCTCATCACGATCGGGGATTGTTCACTCGTCACCAGGTGATTCGTCGGTCAGTTCCGCCCGAATACAATTGAGTGACCATCCCACCGAGCCCATGAAGCACGAGAAGAGCCGTATGTCTGAAAGCACGAGTCAGCCAGTCGCCGTGATCGATACAGAACAGGTGCGTCACCTGGCGAATCTCGCCAGGATCGATCTGAGTGAGGCCGAACTGGCTTCTCTCACCACGGAACTGGGCCAGATCGTCGAATCAGTTGCGAAGGTGAGCGAGGTCGCGGGACCGGATGTTCCTGCCACAAGCCACCCGATGCCGTTGACGAACGTCTTTCGTGACGACATCCCGACCCCGTCGCTGACCGTCGAACAGGCATTGTCCGGCGCCCCTGATCGTGAGGGTGACAAATTCAAGGTGCCACCGATTCTGGACGAGGAGTAGACGATGACCGATCTCACCAGGCTCTCCGCCAGCGCGCTCGCAGAAAAGCTCACGACAGGAGAGGTGTCCAGTGTTGAGGCGACGCGCGCGCACCTCGATCGCATCAGCGCCGTCGATCAGGATGTTCACGCGTTTCTGCACGTGGCGACCGACGCAGCACTCGCAACTGCTGCACGCATCGACGAACGTCGCGCGGCAGGCGAGCAGCTCGGCCCGCTTGCCGGCGTGCCCGTAGCCATCAAGGATGTGCTTGCGACGCAGGATATGCCGTCGACGGCCGGTTCGAAGATTCTCGAGGGGTGGATGCCTCCGTACGATGCAACAGTCGTGCGACGCTTGCGCGACGGCGACCTTGTTCCACTCGGCAAGACGAACATGGACGAGTTCGCCATGGGATCGTCGACCGAGCACTCGGCGTACGGGCCGACACGCAATCCGTGGGACCTTGAACGGATTCCAGGCGGCTCAGGCGGAGGTTCCGCTGCCGCCGTTGCCGCGTTCGAGGCGCCGATCGCGATCGGCAGTGACACAGGTGGCTCTATTCGTCAGCCGGCGGCCGTGACCGGTTCGGTCGGTGTGAAGCCGACGTACGGCGGCGTCAGCAGGTATGGCGCGATCTCGCTCGCGTCGTCGCTCGACCAGGTCGGTCCTGTGTCCCGCTCAGTGTTGGATGCAGCACTGCTGCACGATGTGATCGGCGGGCATGATCGGCTTGACTCGACCTCGCTCACGGACACCTGGCCGTCGATGGCCGATGCCGCGCGGGCCGGACTCGCAGACGGTGCGCTGCGCGGCATCCGCGTTGGTGTTGTGAAGCAGATCGCAGGCAGCGGTGACGGCTTTCAACGCGGCGTCAAACAGCGTTTCGACGAGGCGCTTCGGTTGTTCGAGTCAGCCGGTGCCGACGTTGTCGAGGTGAGTGCACCCAGCTTCGAATACGCGGTGGCCGCGTACTATCTGATTCTGCCAGCAGAGGCATCGAGCAACCTGGCCAGGTACGACTCTGTGCGCTTCGGGTTGCGCGTGTCACCGAAGGATGGCCCTGTGACCAGCGAACGCGTGATGGCTGCAACTCGCGACGCCGGGTTCGGTGCCGAGGTGAAACGCCGCATCATCCTCGGAACGTATGCGCTGAGCGCAGGCTATTACGACGCGTACTATGGCAGCGCGCAGAAGGTGCGCACCCTCATCCAGCGCGACTTCTCAGACGCATTCGGCAAGGCTGACGTCCTTGTGAGCCCGAGCTCGCCGACGACGGCGTTCAGATTCGGCGAGAAGCTCTCAGACCCGATGGCCATGTATTTGAACGACGTCACCACCATTCCGGCCAACCTAGCGGGCGTGCCCGGCATGGGGCTGCCGATCGGTCTTGCCCCGGAGGACGGACTGCCTGTCGGCATCCAGTTGATGGCACCTGCGCGCAGCGATGCACGGCTGTACACCATCGGTGCAGCGCTCGAGCGGCTGCTCGAAGACAAATGGGGGCACCAACTTCTGCACGAGGCGCCGAACCTGGCTCCCGTCGAGATGTTCGCGAGCGAAGAAGGAGCGATCTGATGGCCGGCGGAAGCGGCGCAGCGGCACTGATGGATTACGAGACGGCGCTTGAGAAGTTCGAGCCTGTGCTCGGTTTCGAGGTGCACGTCGAATTGAACACGGCGACGAAGATGTTCTGCGGATGCGCGAACCAGTTCGGGCAGGGAGCGAACACGAACACCTGCCCGACCTGTCTCGGCCTGCCTGGCGGGCTGCCGCAGGTCAACGAGAAGGCGATCGAGTCGAGCATCCGGCTTGGGCTTGCACTCAACTGCAGCATCGCGGAGAGTTCAAGGTTCGCGCGCAAACAGTATTTCTACCCAGACACCGCCAAGAACTTCCAGACGTCGCAGTACGACGAGCCCATCGCATACGAGGGCTCGCTGACGATCGAACTGGCAAGCGGCCGCGAGGTCACCGTGGCGATCGAACGGGCGCACATGGAGGAAGACGCAGGCAAGCTCACCCACGTCGGCGGCTCGACCGGCCGTATCCAGGGTGCAGAGTACTCACTCGTCGACTACAACCGCGGCGGTGTGCCGCTCGTCGAGATCGTCTCGCACATGATCGAGGGCGGCGAAGCGGATGCGCCGGAGATCGGCCGAACATACGTTGCGGCGATCCGGGAGATCGTGAAAGCGCTCGGCGTCTCGAACGCACGCATGGAGGAGGGAAACGTGCGCTGCGACGCGAACGTGTCGCTGCGGCCGCGCGGCAGCAATGTTCTCGGAACACGCACCGAGACCAAGAACGTGAACTCGCTGCGTTCGGTTGAGCGCGCCGTGCGATACGAGATTCAGCGTCAGGCGGCCATCTTGGATGCAGGCGGAATCATCGTGCAAGAGACGCGCCACTGGCACGAAGACACCGGTGTGACCTCCGCTGGGCGCCCGAAGAGCGACGCTGACGACTATCGGTACTTCCCCGAGCCCGATCTGGTTCCCGTCGCACCGAGCCGTGAGTGGATCGACGAGCTGCGTTTGACGCTGCCGGAGCCGCCTGCAGCCAGACGCAAACGGCTGAAAGAAGCGTGGGGTTTCACACCGCTGGAGTTCCAGGATGTGGCCAACGCCGACCTGGTCGACGCCGTGGAAGCGACAGTCGCGGCCGGTGCCACCCCAGCCGCCGCGCGCAAGTGGTGGACAGGCGAGATTGCCCGCCTTGCGAACGCGCAAGGCGTCGATGCGGTGACGCTCGTGTCCCCGGAGGACGTTGCCGCGCTTGCCGGCCTCATCGATGCTGGCACGCTGACCGATCGGCTTGCCAGGCAGGTGCTCGAAGGGGTCATCGCGGGGGAGGGAACGCCGCAGGAGGTCGTCGACGCGCGCGGACTGGCCGTTGTCTCGGACGACGGCGCATTAGTTGCTGCGATCGACACTGCGCTGGCCGCACAGCCGGACGTGCTCGCCAAGATCAAGGATGGCAAGGTTCAGGCGGCAGGGGCCGTGATCGGTGCCGTCATGAAGGCGATGCGCGGTCAAGCGGATGCTGCGCGCGTGCGAGAGCTCGTCTTGGAGCGTGCGCAGCAGTAGTTCGAGATTCTTTTTGTTGAAATGTCGAACCGGATATCGCGTGTTCGACGCTGTCGTGAACGATCGAGATTCGATCGGAACGAGGGAGAAATCATGCGATTCCTGTTTTTGGTCTGCACAGACGAGACGGCTGAGCCGTACGACGCGGCTGACGACAACATCGAGACCTGGGTGAGCGAGCTGGATGCGCGCGGTGCCAGGGTGATCGGCGACCGTCTGCGACCGAACGCCGAGGCAATTGCTGTGAAGCGTCGTGGCGGCAAGGTCGTGGTGTCGGACGGTCCGTTCGCCGAGGCGAAAGAGGTGATCGGAGGCTTCGACGTGATCGAATGCGCCGACCGCGACGAGGCGATCGAGATCGCGGCGAAGCATCCGATGTCACGATTCGGGCAGATCGAGATTCGCGAGTTCTGGCCGCTCTGATCCGGATAGCGTATGGTTGCGCACAACGGAGCCAATCGGGCTTCCTGATCAGGGGAGCCGGCCATGTCCGACAAATCACCCAAGAAGTCCTCAAGCAAGACTGCAGCGTCGAAGACACTCAAAGAGAAACGCTTGGACAAGCGCAGCAAGGCGCAAGGCAAGGCCAGCAGCGAAATCTCGGACGCCGTCGGCAAAAAGCGCTGACCCAGGGCAAAGCCACGCGCAAATCTGTGCGTGAATAGTCCTTGTGCATGCGTCATCATCCTCGGCTCTCGCCGCCGACCTGACCTCAGCCCGTTTTACTGTCGACGCACTCGATGAGTTATGGGGTCACGAGGCCGCTTCGGCCTTGTTCCGCGGGCAACGACTGCCAGCGCAACGAGTATTGGCTGATCGGTCCGGTCGGGGCGAGAACCTGGACTCACTGGGAACTCTTGCGACGCTGTTCGTGCTCGGGCTGCCTGTGCCGGTTGAACAACTCGCGGCAGCGCTGCCGATGGCCGGGGTCGATGGCGCGATCGCTCTTGGACTGGTCGATCCCATCACCGCCGACGGATGCGCTCGCCCGCTGCTCGACCTGCGACCGTACGCTTTCACGGACCAGCGTGGTGCTGGCAGCTGGTGGATCGCATCCGACCTGGGGGAGATGGCACTCGGGCACGCGATCCCGCCAACTCACGTGCTCGGAATCGGCGGGGCTTCCACCACCTTGAGCGGCCTCATGATCACCGAACCGGTGACTGACGTGCTTGATCTCGGCACAGGATGCGGCATCCAGGCCCTTCACGCATCTCGCCACGCGCTGCACGTCGTCGCGACAGACATCTCCGAGCGTGCCATCGAGTTGGCCAGGCTCAACGCTGAGCTCAACGGCGTCACGAACATCGAATTCCGGCTCGGTAGCCTGTTCGATCCTGTTGCAGGCGAACGGTTCGACCAGATCGTGTCGAATCCGCCGTTTGTCATCACCCCGCGCATCGTCGGCGTTCCGACGTATGAATATCGCGATGGCGGCCTGATCGGGGACGGAATCGTTGCAGCAGTGCTCCGCGGGGCATCCGAACACCTGCAGCCAGGCGGAATCGCGCAGTTTCTCGGCAACTGGGAGTATCGAGGCGGGCAAGACGGGCTCGAACGGGTGTCAGACTGGATCGATCGGGTGGATAGCGCAGGCAGCAGCCTTGATGCGTGGGTCATCGAACGTGAGAAACAGGATGCCGCAACGTACGCCGAAACGTGGATTCGCGACGGCGGCACGCGTCCAGGCACGCCGGAGTTCGACTCGATGTATGCGGCGTGGCTTGACGACTTCGAAGCGCGCGGTGTCGACTCGGTCGGCTTCGGCTACGTGACCCTGCGTCGTCGCCGAGTGCTCCCTCGTGGTCATTCTGACGCGCTGAAACTGACCAGTCGGGAGCACTCGGCGAGTGGATGGCGGCGGCTTGAACGGGTCGAGACGAGCGCGGCAGGTCGCGCAGGGCTCGGCGAGCACATCGAAGCGTGCCTTGCCGCTGCCGAGTGGTTGGGCGCTCGCGACGATCACGCCCTTGCGCAGGCGGCTCTGGTCGTCGCAGCCGATGTCACGGAGGAACGGCACTACTGGCCGGGCGCAGACGACCCGAGCGTGATTGCCCTCCACCAGGGCGGTGGGTTCGGGCGCTCGATTCCCGTTGGCTCTGGTCTCGCGGCGGTTGTCGGTGCCTGCGATGGCGACCTGACCGTCGGGGCGATCTGCAGTGCTGTCGCCCAGTTGCTCGAGGTCGACGATGCTGCGCTGCTGCGCGAACTTCTGCCACAGCTCAGAGAACTCGTTGCCACCGGGTTCTTGTCGGTCAGCGAAGGTCCGATGCCCGCCTAGGCTGGAGGCATGGCAGCGATCAGACCACAAGCATCCGTTGTCTGGTTCTCGGCGGCCGCCGATGTGGTGCTCGTTTTGCTGTTCGTGCTCATCGGTCGTGGCTCACACGACGAAGGATTCACCGTGCAGGGCACGTTGATGACCTGGTGGCCGTTCCTTGTCGGGCTCGCCTTCGGCTGGGTCCTCACCGTGGCGTGGCGCAGGCCGCTCGGCATTCTGCTGCCAGGCATTGTCATCTGGGTCGCGACAGTGGGCATCGGCATGCTGCTGCGGCTACTCAGCGGGCAAGGCATTGCACTTGCCTTCGTGATCGTTGCCACCATCACCCTGGCCGTGTTTCTGCTCGGCTGGCGGGCAATCGCCAAGCTGGTCACCCTCCGAGCCCGGCAACCAGGTTGATGGTGGTCGCCAAGACAACGGAGCCGAACACGTAAGACAAGAGCGTGTGTCTGAGCACGATTCCACGCAACTCCGAGGTGTGCAGGTTGGTGTCTGACACCTGAAACGTCATCCCGAGGTCGAATGACAAGTATGCGAAGTCCACGTAGCGAGGGTCTTCTGAGGTGTTGAAATCGATGCCCCCGATCGGCTCTGAATAGTACACGCGTGCGTAACGCAGCGTGTACAGGGTATGAATGAGCGTCCAGGAGAGTGCGACGCTTCCGACGGCGAGTGCTGCAACCCCGCCTTGCGCGAGCCCGCTGATTCCATGCGATCGTATGAGCAGCACCACGACGGCGACCAGGCCCGCGACGCTTGCGATGAGCACAAGAAGCTCACTGATCGCGCTTCCCGGGTCTTCACGAGTCGCGTGGGCTCGCGTGTCAGCTGGCCCGAGGCGCCCAATGACCAGCCATACCCAGACGATGTATAGCAGGCACGCGCCAGCCCATCCAGCGACCGGGGCATACCACCACGAGGTGGCGAATCCGACGGGGAGGCCAACGGCAACACCGAACAACATCATCACGATCAGTCGCCTGCGCGATTTGCCCTTGTCGTTGTCGCTGAAGATTCTGGCCACCTGATGATCGTGACACGTTCCAACTCGGGCGCCAGCGGCGGCACGCCGAACGGGTGCGCACGTAGGCTTGGCGCCATGAACGATGCGCGTCAGCGACTGGTCACCTGGCACGATCCGAGCACCGGTGCTGCTCGGATCCCAACCATGTCGGGAATGGAATATATCAGGGCCATGATCGACGGCACTGTGCCGTCTCCACCGATCGCAGAACTGATGCGGATGACGCTCACGGAGGCGTCGGTCGGCACCGCCACCTTCACGTGTGAGCCGGATGAATCACACTACAACCCGATCGGCACGGTGCACGGAGGGCTGGTTTGCACGCTTTTGGACTCGGCGGTCGGCTGCGCGGTGCAAACCACGCTGCCGCAGGGCAAGGGCTACACGTCGGTTGAAATCAAGGTGAACTACCTGCGGCCGGTGCACGCGCACACCGGCACCCTGACCTGTGTTGGCACCGTGACGAAGCCAGGTTCCCGAGTGGCGTTCGCCGAAGCAACCGTCACCGACGGCACGGGGCGGCTCGTGGCCACCGCAAGCAGCACTCTTCTCGTCTTCGACGTTTAAGCTGAACCCTTGCTTGTCGTGAGCCCTAGTCGCCGCTTTCGGCCACGAGAGCGTCGCGCACCTGCTTGCGCAGCACCTTGCCGATCAGCGATTTCGGCAGTTCGCCGACCTGAACGACCTTCCGCGGCACTTTGTACGCGGTCAGGTTCTCACGGGCGAAAGCACGCAAGGCCTCTTCGTCGAAAGATGCGCCAGGTTCCATGACCACCGCGGCCACGACATCCTCTCCGCCCCGCCCGTGGGGGAGCCCAACGACCGCGACATCCGAAACGCCATCCGCAGTGCGCAGCGTGTCCTCGACCTCTGACGGTGAGACGTTGAAGCCGCCCGTGATGATCAACTCCTTGATGCGGTCGACGATGCGCACATAGCCGTCTTCGTCCATGGTCACGATGTCGCCGGTGCGGAACCAGCCATCGGCATCCAGAACCTTTGCCGTCTCGTCCGGCTTCTTCCAATAGCCGGAGAACACCTGAGGGCCACGGGCAAGCAACTCGCCCTCTTCGCCGTGTGCACGGTCCACGGACGTGTCGTCCGGGTCGACGACCCGCAGTTCCGTGCTCGGAAACGCGATTCCCACTGTGCCCTTCTTGCGTGTTGTTCCAACCGGATTCGCCATCAGGACCGGTGAGCATTCGGACAGTCCGTAGCCTTCGACGAGGTATCCGCCTGTCTGGCTCTCCCACAACTCGACGACGGAATCCGGAAGGTTCATCGCGCCGGAGATCGCGATCTCGATACCGGCAAGCGACACCTTTTTCGCCGCAGCGGCTTTCACCAAGCGCTCGTAGATCGGCGGCACGGCAGGCAGGAACGTGGCAGGCCGCTTCTTGATCACGGCGAGCACCAGATCGGGGTCGAACGCGGGGAAGAGCACGAGACGGGCTCCCATGCTCATCGCGAACGTCAGGCTCAACGTGAGACCGTATGCGTGAAACAGGGGGAGCACGGCGTATACGACGGATGTTCCACGTTCGATTGCCGGCACCCATGCGCGTGATTGGGCGGCATTCGCCAGCAGATTTCCGTGCGACAGCATCACGCCCTTCGGCGCTCCGGTCGTGCCGCTCGTGTACTGGATCAGCGCGAGGTCGTGTGCCTCCGGTCGAGCGTGGGAGCGCTTGATCCGCCGTGTCGCCAGCATTTTCTCCCACGCAATCGTCCCGCGCGGCGCCGATGCGGTGAGTTTGGCCCGCGCTTCGCGTGCTGGACGCAACGGCAGCTTCAGAGCCAAACGCTTCGACACCGGCATCCCGCGGGTGATGTCGACCGAGATCACGGTTTTCACGTCGAGATCGTGTGGCAGCTCGAGCACGGTGGATGCGATCTTGTCCCAGACGATTGCAACCCGAGCCCCGTGGTCTTCGAACTGATGGCGTAGTTCGCGTGGGGTATACAGCGGGTTGTGTTCGACGACCACCGCGCCCAGCCGCAAAATCGCGTAGAACGCCACGACGTGCTGTGGACAGTTCGGGAGCACGATGGCGACCCGGTCGCCCTTGCGCACGCCGAGTTTGTGCAGACTGTGCGCCACGCGCTCGATCCGGTCACCGAGTTCGGAATAGGTCGTCGTCGCGCCGAAGAACTCGAGTGCGATGTGTGCACGGTACTGGGTGACCGACTCCTCGATCAGGTGCGAAAGCGAGCCGGTCGGGGGATCGATGTCGTGCGGAACACCCGGTGCATAACTGTCAAGCCATGGGCGATCTGAGGAGGCCTTCATGCCCCAAGCCTATGCTGCGATGCGATCGTCTCTGCCGGTCAGGGCCAACAACTGCGACTGCAGGGGAGCAGCAGGATCGATCGGAACGGGGGAGGCGAACAGCCCGCTGGCTTCCAGCGTGTCGCGTTGTGGTTCGAACACGGTCCAGGCAGCTTCGACCAGCGCGTCGTCGAGTCGGTCATCAGCGCCGATCGCTCGTGCTAGGTCCCAACTGTGCACGATCACGTCTGCAACCTGCTCGCTCAAATACTGGGATGCGGGGACCGTGTCATACGACAGCCTGACCGGAGCAGTGAGCTCGACGTTCTCCCAGGCCACTGTGGCCGCGGCCGAGTGCCTGTGCCACTCTGCGACCAGATCGTCGCCGAGCGGATCCATCCGTGCCCGCGCTTCGCCGATTGTTCGGCCTGCCAGCAGGTGCGGCACCCATTGCTGTTCGTCGATCACGTGCGACACCAGTTCACGAACGTCCCAGTCGACGTCGGGCGTCGGCGCCGACCAATCGGTCACTGACTCGACGTGCGCGGTGAAGGTGCGGTGGGCCAGCTTCTGCAATTCTCGCCAGTCTGGGTTCATATCGGGTCTCTCCGTGCTGTCTTGTGCTGTCGTTCTGTCGGTTGTGTGTGTTCTTCGGCAACGTGGATGCGTGTGCCGATGTTCCCGATCAGCTTCACTCAGGTGCGGTCTGCCCGGCAGCGATGAGTGCTGCAATAGCATCCACAATCGGTGTGTCACCCGCGACGGCCTCCCAGGTGTGGCCGGCGCTACCCGGGTTGTCAAGCGCGGCGACGATCAACCGGGCGACGTCTTCGCGGGAGATCGATCCGCGTGGAACGGCGTCACCCACCGTCACCAGTCCGGTACCAGGGTCGTCTGTAAGGGCGCCGGGCCGCAGGATCGTCCAGTCCAGGTCACGCGCGCGTAACTCCGAGTCTGCATCTCGCTTTGCCCGAACGTATGCTGCCCACGTCTCGTCGGCATCCGTCGCAACGTCACCGTCGACACCCCACGCCGAAACCTGAATGAACCGCCTGATGCCTGCTCGCTGCGCCGCATCGGCTGATTTCACCGAACCCTCATAGTCGACGGTGCGCTTGCGCGCTACACCAGAACCTGCGCCTGCACCCGCGGTGAACACGACGCAGTCGCAGCCATCGATCGCCGTGGCCAGCATGTCTGGGCTGGCGGCCTCGATATCGAGCACGACGCCCTTGCCACCGAGCCGGTAGGCGTCCTCGGCGTGATCGGTGCTCCGCACGATACCGACGAACTCGTCTGATCTGTCGTACAGCACTCGCATGAGCTGCTGGGCGACTTTTCCGTGGGCACCGATGATTGCGACAGAACTCATGAGTCCATCATCCTCTTTCGCGTATCCTTGAGCTGTGTTCCAGACCCTGCAGTTCCTCGCACATTACATTGTCGCGGGTACCGAACTGCTCTGGGCGGCAAACGGCGGGTTCGGCAACGTTGCGCTGACTGGCGTGGTCGGCATCGGCGTCGTCGGCCTCGGTGTCATGATCGCGCTGTTGTGCGTCAGCTACCTGACCGCCATCGCGCGATCGATGCCGGGTGGCGTCCGGCGCGAACGGCTCAGCGAACCGGCAGATATCGCGGTGCTACTCAGTCAGAGCGATCCGGATGCCGACGGTCACGCTCGTCCTCGAGCGCCTGCATTCTCCCTCGCGGTCGCGTAGCGCCGTCCTGGCGCTTCTCGCGGCCATACGACTCACTTTTCGTATGAACGCAAGGGAATACTTCAATGGACATTTTCGCTGCCGGTCCGATCGCGGGCCTTCTGGATGTTGTATATCAATTTGTCACTGCGCTGAGCCAGGTTCTCGCGCCAATCGCTGGATCGGCGAGTGCCGCACTCGCCGTCGTTGTTCTCACCCTGATCGTGCGGACGCTTCTCATTCCGGTTGGAATGTCGCAGGTGCGCGCCGAGTTCACCAGGCGCAGGTTAGCTCCGAAACTGGCAGAGCTGCAGAGAGCGCACGCGGCCGACCGTGAGAAGCTGCAGCGCAAAACGATGGAACTGTATGCCCAGGAGAAGGCTTCGCCGTTCGCCGGATGCCTGCCGCTTGTGTTGCAAGCGCCTGTGCTCTCGCTCGTGTACGCGTTGTTCCTGCATCCGAGCATCAACGGTCATTCGAACGCGTTGTTGTCTCAGCACCTGTTCGGTGTGCCACTTGGAACCAGCTTCGTGCACGTGTTGGGAAGCGGGAGTCTCTCGCTGCCATCCATCGGTGTCTTCATGGCCTTCCTCGCCGCGATCGCGGCTGTCACCGCTGTTTCCCGCACGTTGCTGGCACTTCCGCCTGTCCAGGGCTCAGCGCCTGCGCAGCAGAACCAGCTCACGCGTGTGCTGTCCTTCCTGCCCTTCATCACCGTCGTGTTCGCCGCGTTCGTTCCTTTGGCGGCCGTGCTGTACCTGCTGACGACGACGAGCTGGACAGTGGTGGAACGCGTCACCCTGCGCAGGGTGCTGTCTCAGGCATCCGTGGTCGCTGCCTAGAAGCGGCGCGTGAACGGCAGCGGCTTGCGCATCCTGATCAACAGCAGGATGGGCAGCAGCACGTATGGCAGATTGAACGCCAGGAACTTGACCGGATTCGGCGTCACCCATTGCGCTTCTCCGAAGAACTCGACGCCGAACACGATGACACCCGTGATGCCGGCGATCATCGTCGCGTACATGACGCTTGGCAGTTGGATCCAGTTCCAACC
>DATMTC010000146.1:0-4487 GCA_035565115.1 Microbacteriaceae bacterium
GGCCGAACGGCGTGCGCAGCGCACGCAGACCAACATAATAGCCACGTCCGCGCGTGATGGTCCGGACGCTGACCACAGGCTCCAGGTATCGCCCGACTCGGTTTATGAACTTTCGCAGCGACGCGGCCGCGCCGGTGGTCGAGGTCTGCAGCCAACGCCCTCGAGGCAGTCGATACCAGCGGTATACGTATCGTGTCAGCGCGTCCTCACCCTCGCCGCGCCGTCGGCCCCATCGTGGGTGATAGTCGAGCCGGTGAACATCCGCACATGCCCAGCCGTTGCTATTGTCGATCACCTCGCGCTCCCACATGGCAAGGTCGCGGCACGGGTAGTCCTGCCCGGAAATCAACACAAGCAGTTCCGGGTCGAACTCGTTGGCCGCTCGACGCAATGCCTCCAATGAGGCCTTGAACAGGTCCCACGACCCCCAGTCGGACGTCTCCGTGTGCGATTCGACATGCACACGGTGCGAGTTGCTCACGGGAGCCGCAGATTGACGCGCATCGTGGCGAACGAGCACTGCGGCGTCCGGGCTCAGTTGGAGGATTCTCTCAGTCAGACGCTCCACGCTGGAAGCATTCTGGTGCGATAGCACCACGTACGCTGTCGTCGCGTGCATCATCGCCTCTTACCGCCCGCGAAAGGGCGTGACACTGCGAACACGATTTGCTATCGCCTTTCGCGACGGCAGCACGGACAGGAGCTTCGCTATCTGACCCGACGCGCCCGGCGGGACAGCGAACTCACTCGAGATCGCGTCGCTTACCGGTAGCGACCAGCCGGCCAGGCTGTTTCCGGAATGCGACTCTGAGGTTCCCACCCGGTAAAGCGCGCCGGGGAACGGCAGTGACAGTAGCGGGAGGTCGTCATGGATATACATGTGAGAACCGATCCAACGTTCGAGT
Organism: Microbacteriaceae bacterium; assembly: GCA_035565115.1. GTDB lineage: Bacteria > Actinomycetota > Actinomycetes > Actinomycetales > Microbacteriaceae > Rathayibacter_A. The sequence goes on from DATMTC010000146.1 coordinate 906, forward strand.
TCGCGTCCGAAACCGGAGTATAAGTCTGCTTGGCTTACGGTCAGTGGGGCTTCGAATGGTACGAATGCGTCGGTCCGAACGATGTGCGATGTGCCGCATTGCAAGTGAAAGTCGCCGCGGTGCCGATGAACGACCGCGCGCTCAGCGTTGTAGCGCCATCCGTCGGTGACCACCCAACCCAGCGCGTCCGGTTGGCGCGCGACAAAGCCGGTGATTCTTCGTGAGACGAAATCGTCCGCATCGGCGAACATCACGTGTGAAGCACCAAGCTGCCGTGCACGAAGTAGACCGACGGCGAGCTTCGTGCCTTTGTCTTGCAAGACTGCTGCAAGCCCGGTGCGTGGTCCTGTCGATTTGCTTGGCGGATCGAAGTCGACCCCAACGAATTCAATTCGTTCGCCCAAGTCGACGACCGGGGCCCGGTTGCCGATGACGAGCCCAATCCAATCATCGTGATCCTGGTTGCGCCACGACGCGAGCGATTCAAGCAACATCGTTTCGACCGCGTCGTAGTTGATGCTGTTGCGTGGATGCCGCAGGGAGGTCACGAAGGCGAGCATGACTCAACTCTAATCGAGCCCGTCTCGACTGCGAATCTGGAACTCCATCGATTCCATATCACCATTAACTAGGATCAGGAGCGTGCCAGTAGGGATCGAGCCGTGAAGTCGCGAGCCGGCGGTTTGTTTGACTTCGACGGTCCAGTCAGGCGTCGTGGGCGCCTCTTCGGACGGCTCGCATCCGCGGTGGTCGCGCCGTCTTCATACCCTCGGGTGCCCGTAGCGCGGGCATTCTGGTACGACGGGATCGCGAACTTTGGCGACGCTATGACCCCGTGGTTGCTGCGTCGCGCAGGCATCGTGGCTATCCATGCCCGCCCGGGCTCGGCCGAGTTGGTCGGCGCCGGGAGCATCCTGGAAATGCTCCCGGCCGATTTCCACGGTGCAGTCTGGGGGGCAGGCCTTCTGCGGGATGCCCCCTTGCACCTTCCGATGGCTCGTATCCTTGCCGTGCGAGGACGACTGACCGCCGCTCGGCTTGGCGCGTCTGATGCGACTGCGCTCGGTGACCCTGGGCTGCTGGTCAGTCGATTCCAGAAGCGTCCTCGCGCGCGCTGGGAACTGGGTATTGTCCCGCACCACGTACACGAGAACGACCCGCTGTGGGAGGCAATCAGGTTGCAGGCTCCCGGCCAGACGCACGTGATCGATGTTCGGCGCGGCCCGACGGCGGTCATCAACGAGATTGCGGCCTGCAACTATGTGCTGAGCACGAGTCTGCACGGCCTGATCACGGCGGACTCGTTCGGAATTCCTGCCGCGTGGGCGCGCAGGGAGCCTGATCTGTGGGGCGGGCGGTTCAAGTTTCTCGACTACGAGTCAGCTGCAACGCCAGGCACGACGAGGGAGATGATTCTCGATGATGCCGTTCCGACACCGAAGGAGTTGATCGCTCGCGCATCCGTTGCAGACAGCGCGCGGATACTGCGGCTGCAGCACGGTCTGTTGGAGAGTTTGCGCACGCTTGAACTTCAGCGTGCTGTGCCTGCACTGGCCATCAAACGCGCTCTCGGCCATTAGCGTCCGATCGTCTCCCATCCGCCCCGCTAGGCTCAGATGGGTGCCGGAGAATCGGTGGAGGATGGTCAGATGCCCATGAAATTGGCTGTGCGCCTCTTCGAGACGGCCGTCACTGTCATTCTTGACGATTCCCTGCCTGAGCAGGTGCGCGACGCGATCCTCGGTCAGTGGGCTCACCTGCAGCTCAGCCACGGTAATCCCGAACCCCGTTTCCGACTCACACTGACTGCTGACGCGACGGAGCGCGAGAGCCACGAGCAGATCGTCCTTGCAACCGGGGAGTCGGCCGCAGATCAACTGGCCACGAGCCTGACCCTTGTCGGTTTGAGAAGCCTGATCGGCAAGGCGTTTCTGTTCCACGCGGCCGGTCTGGCCCTCGATGATGGCCGAGTACTTGCCTTTGTCGGTCCGTCCGGTCGGGGGAAAACGACCGTCGCGACGCGGTTGGGCACGACACTGGGATACGTCTCGGATGAAACCGTGGCCTTCAGACACGACCTCAGCGTGATCCCATATCCAAAACCGTTGTCGATCGGATCGCGCCCGGGGTCCAAGCACATGCACGCACCGTCAGCCCTCGGATTGAAGCCAGCGCCGGATGAGCTTCGCCTCGCTGCGCTCGTTCTGCTCGACCGTGATCCACGCGTTCGCGCGCCGCGGGTGGAATCGGTCCCTCTGGATGAGGCGCTTGGCGAACTCGTCCCACAGATGAGTTCGTTCGCCGCTATGCCGGATCCGCTTCGAAACTTGGTCGATGTCATCGCGAGAACGGGCGGGGTGCGACGACTGGTGTACGCCGGAGCGGAGGAACTCGTGGACCTCGTGCCGACGATCCTGCAGACGCGGTCCCACACCCAACCGGGAACGAAACCCGCCACGCGTGAACCATCGAGCGAACTGCCTCAAGGGGCCGTCGGCCGCGCCCCCTTCGTCGACGCGCTGACCATCGACGACAAACTTGCCGTGCTCAGCAGTCATCGGTTGCATGTTCTCGCCGGGATCGGACCCGCGCTGTGGAACAGCGCCGACGACGTTTCGGTTGACGAGCTGCTGGCACTGGTCGAGTCAGTGCACGGACCGAACCCGGACGGAGCCAGCAGCTCGTATGTCGCCGAGGTTATCGACCAGCTGGTCGCAACGGGGGTCTTGCAGGTCGGGTAGCAGGTGCAGCATGCATTGGATGCTCGACCGCCAACGCCCCGACCTCGGGGGCGGCACGCGCCTCAGCCAGAGCCTTCGCACCCATGCACACACCGGCGATGACGAACGGAATCGACACCTGCGCAGAAACCCAGAACAGGTCGAATTGCGCTTGGACTAGGCGGCTGACCACCGCTGTCAAGGCAAGCGCACCGTAAACCGGGTCCATGCGCCACAGTACGACAATCATTCCCACCCACATGACCACGAAAGCAGCTAGACCGACTAGGCCCGACTCCGCAATAATTTCAAGTTCACCCTGGGGTGGTTGGTACGGCACGGCTGGATCGACATACCAGAATCGCAGGCCATGGCCGAAGACCGGTGAATGCTTCCAATACGCGTACACCTCGCGCACCCAGTTGAGCCGCTGGAACACCGAATTGAACTTGTTTTGCGACTGAATCTGGTCGCTGACCGTCGAGATGATCAGCCACGTTGCAGGGATCAGCAGCACGAGCATCCAGCGCGAATGCCCGGTCACCTTGCCGCGAGCGACGACGATGACGATCGCGATGATCAGTCCGATGATCGCCTGACGGGACTGCGTGAACAGGATGCCGGCAACCAGCACGGCGAGCGAGAACCGCGCCCAGCGGCGAGTGAGGGCCGCCCATGGCGGGTTGAGATAGACGATCAGAGCTGCGAACGCCATGGCATCCCCTGCAAAGTTCTTGTGCATGGGGAACGGCCACGGAGGGTACACAGGCGTGAAATCACCATGGGCGAATTTGATGACGCCCGCGATGATCGCGATGACGGCGATCGCGCTCGCCGTCGCCACCATGAGCTTGAACGCCAG
>DATMTC010000147.1:0-2466 GCA_035565115.1 Microbacteriaceae bacterium
CCGCGAACGTGTCAAGTTCGAACGCGTCGGCAAGTTGCGCCACGTCGGCCGCGGCATCCGCAACCGTTCTGCCCGGTTGCGGTGATGAGCCGCCGTAGCTCGGCCTGCCATACGACAGCATACGGATGCCGCGCGCGGCCGCAGCGGTCAGCAGCGGGTCCAGAAGGGCTCCGATTTGCGGTGTGCCGTGAAACCAGAGGATCGTGAACGGGTGGGCGGCGGCTGCCGCGCTGCCCGGATCGGCACTGTCGTGCACGCGCAGCGTGCGCCCGTCGCGCAACCGGATGTCTCGAGTGGTCACCATCTGCACATGCTACGGCGAGCATCCGACAGCGCGGCACGACAGCGCTTCGCCGGGCCGCCACCGGACCACGCAGCATCCACCGCCTAGTCTGGATCGGTGAAACCGTTCCTGTTGCTTTCCACGCGCGCCGAGGATGCGATCGTCGACGCCGAACGAGCCGCATTTCTGCGGTTCGGGGGCTTGGCGGACGAGTCGCTGCGAAGCATCCGAATGGAGGCAGCACCGCTTGCTGCACTCGATCTTGACGATTACAGCGGCGTGTTCGTCGGCGGCAGCCCGTTCAACGCGAGCGACACAGATAAGTCGAGCGTGCAACTGCGCGTCGAGCGTGAGATGTCTGCCCTTCTGGATGAGGTGGTCGAGCGTGACTTTCCGTTCTTCGGCGCATGCTACGGGATCGGCACCCTCGGGGCGCATCAGGGTGGCGTGATCGACCGCCGGTACGGCGAGAGTGTTGGAGCGGTCGAGGTCACGCTGACCGAAGCCGGCCTCGCCGATCCGCTCTTTCGCGACCTTCCGAGGTCATTCGAGGCATTCGTCGGGCACAAGGAAGCGTGCAGCACGCTGCCGGCAAACGCCGTGCTTCTCGCCTCAAGCACAACCTGCCCTGTTCAGGCGTTCAGAATCAAAGAGAATCTGTATGCAACTCAGTTCCATCCGGAGCTGGCCATCGACGACCTGATCGGGCGCGTCGTTGCGTATCGCTTCGAGGGCTATTTCGACCCGGTCGAGCTGGATGCGACGATCGCGCGCGTGCGCGCAGCACCGCCGGTGACCTGGCCTTCACATCTGCTGCGCTCGTTCGTCGCCAGGTATTCCATTTAAAGGGATACTGCTACTCTTAAACAATGCCGGGGCAACTGGACTCTGAACCACGCCAGAGCGAACAACGCCAGGGCGCTCTCGCCTCGCGCACCCGGCGGCGCGTGCTCGCCGTGCTCGAGGAATCACCACTTCCGCTTGACGCTGCGGCCATCGCCGAACGCTTCGGCATCCACGTGACGACAGCGCGATTCCACCTCGAGCAGCTCGAGGATGCCGGCCTCGTCGAGCGGATCGTGCAGCGGGCAGGGCAGCGCGGACGTCCCCGAGTGCTGTTCAGGGCTGCGCCTGACGCACACACAGAAGACGCCTTGCGCCAGCTGAACAGCGTGCTGGTCGACGCCCTAGCGCACGACTCGGATGGTGGCCGTTCGCGCGCTCGCGACGCAGGCGAGCGCTGGTCGCTTGCGTTCGCCGACCAAGCGGATGCAGGCACAGACGACGCGGATCCACTGCTCCGCATCTTCCACCGACTGGGCTTCGAACCCGAGGAGCGCAGCGAGCGAACCGAATCCGCCCAGCGCCGCGAGCATCCCGAATCCGCCGAACGCGTCATCGAACTGCGGAGCTGTCCGTTCCGGGATGCCGCCACCGAGCATCCTGAGGTAGTGTGCTCCGCGCACCGAGGACTTCTCGATGGCACGGTCGAGCGGCTTGGACACGACGTGGGCGAGGCCACTCTGCTTCCGTTCGTCGAACCGGAGTTGTGCCTCGTTCAGCTGCGCGGCTCCCTTGCAGCCGGCTAGCCGCCGCGATCGCCTTCGTCCTATTCCACCGGCCCGTGACGCAGCGTCTCGAACTCGCTGCCGCTCCTGCCCTGCAGACGTCTGTGAATGGATCCGGCGATCCGACGGGCTTGCGTCTTGGCCAACTCGGCCTTCTCGCCCGAGAATTTCTCGTCGACATTCTCGATCCACAGCGCCAGCCACCGATCGAAATGCTCCTGGCCGAGCGGAAACTTCGCGTTCAGGGCTACGTGCAGGGCGAGTGCGTTTCGCCGGTACAGCCCGGCTTGAAAGAGCACCGTCTCCCAAAAGTCACACATGATCGGCAGATGATGTTCCAGGTTCATGTGTGTGACATCCGTGAAGATGTGGCCGATCAGCGGGTCGGCGAATGCACGCAGGTAGAACGACTCGACGAGGTGCTGCACATCCGCCCGCCCAGTGAGATCCGATGCCATGACTTCAGCTTATTCGATTTAAGCGGATAGAATTGCGGTTAAATACGCGCACGCTGCGCGCTCAACCCGGAGGAATCATGACCTATGTGATCGCGGAGCCATGCGTCGACGTGGTCGACCGCGCCTGCGTCGACGAATGTCCGGTCGATTGCATCTA
>DATMTC010000148.1:0-1914 GCA_035565115.1 Microbacteriaceae bacterium
CGATTGCGGCCAGAATGATCGTGCCCGCCGGATACATCGCGGTCAGCACGGCGATCACGCTGAGGTCGCCGATGCGCACGCCGACCAGAAGCAGCGTGTTCGCGACGGCATCCACGACTCCGCACGCGATCGCGAACCGCAAGCCGATCACCCAGCTGCCTTTCGGTGCCGGTGCCGGTTCCGGCGCCGCATCGCGAGGGGTTCGTGACCGGCGCCACAGCGCGATCAGGCCGATCGTGGCGAAGATGATCGCACCGTTGACAGCGCGGTTCATGATCAGGGGTGCCAGGCCGGAGTCGTCTGGCGCCGCATCGATCAGAATGAGGAAAACCCCGATCATGAACCCAGAACCGATTGCCATCAGGATGCCCCGCAGACTCGGCCGCACGGCGCCCTTCTCCGGCACGAAACCGACCAGAACGACGGCCACGAGTGCGAGTCCGAGGGCGAGGTATCCGATCGGCGCGAACCGGTCGCCGGCCAGAAGCCCCCAGCTCATCGGCACGATTGCGGACACGACCGCGGTCAGCGGTGACAGGATGCTCATGGGCCCGATCGCCAGGCATGCGTACAGCAGCGAGATGGCCAAGGCTCCGGTGATGCCGGACAGCCCGCCCCACAGCACGGCCGACCACGACCAGACACCTCCGATAAACAGCGCCATCACGAGCAGCAGGGCCAAGCCAACCACGGCGGCGATCGCCGTGGCGCGCAGTGGGCCGATCCTGCGTGCGGAGAGACCGCCGAGAAAGTCCGCAGAACCGAAGATGAGCGCCGCGACGAGGCCGATGACGACGGTAACCATAGGAGATCAGCCTATGGGGCGGCCGGTCGGCGTTCGGTCGTTATGAAATCCGGGCGACACGCCGCCGAAACCGCACACTGTGGCGGCGTGTCACCCAAATCTCCTCAGGACGGCACGCCCGCCGGGGACGGCGCCCACTCGAATCGGCGCTCAGGCCACAGCAGCCCGCAATCCGTCGACCAGCGGCGTCGTCGCGCGCCCGATCAGCGCGCTCAGTTCGCCATTGACTTCCCCGAGCAGTCCGTCGCGAATGTTGCCGTCGAGAGCCACGACGAATTCGGCCGTGCCCTCATCCAGCCCCGACGCCGTCAACGCAGCCTTGTGCTCTTCCGGTGACAGTGGCGTGTACTCCACCTCCCGGTCGATGATCGAGCCGATGGCAGCGGCCAGGTCGTAGAACGTCCACGCGACATCCCCGGTGAGTTCGTATGTGCGGCCGGCATGCTCGTCGTCGAGCAGCGCAACAGCCGCCGCCTCTGCATAATCCGCGCGCGACGCACTGGCGACCCTGCCATCGCCCGCGCTCCCGATGATCATGCCGCTCGTGCGCGCCTGCTCCAGCGTCGACACGTAGTTCTCGGTGTACCACCCGTTCCGCAAGATCGTGAACGGCAGACCGGATGCCCGGATCGCCTCTTCTGTCGCCTTGTGCTCAGGGGCGAGAACCAGATCGCTGGTGTCGGCGTGCGGTGCGCTCGTATACACGATGCGTCCAACGCCGGCAGCTACTGCCGCGTCGATTGCGTTCGTATGCTGCGGAACACGCCGGCCGACCTCGCTGCCCGAGACGAGCAGAAGAGCCTCAGCGCCCTCGAAAGCTGGCTGCAAGGTTGCCGGATCGTCGAAGTCGATTCTGCGGACGACGACGCCCCTGTCGGCAAGGTCACCCAGCTTCGCGACGCTTCTGCCCGCCGCAACGATGCGAGCGGGCTCGATGCCGCGCTCAAGCAACGTCTCGATGACGTGGCGGCCGAACGGACCGGTTGCTCCTGTAACGACGATGGTCATGGGTAAATCCTCTCGATGGACTGATGCGTTGTCCATCAAGCCAACCACGACATCCGCCACTTACTTCCCGCGCTGCAGTACCCACTTTTGAGTAAGCTACT
>DATMTC010000149.1:0-8498 GCA_035565115.1 Microbacteriaceae bacterium
GCCCTGGTCAACACCGTTCCAGCGCCCGCTCCCAGGCCGAACGTCTGCTCGGCGGCCGTCGCGGCCGCTGTTGCGCCGCGCTGCATGCCGATGCCGTGATCGCCGTCTCCTGCGATGGCGTCGAGCCGTCCGAGTTCTTCGACGTTGTCGTCGAGGGTCTTCTTCGTCGCGGCGAGCGCACGCACGACGGTTTCGGCGGCGGCCCTGGATGCTTCGCTTGCGTCACCGACGTCAGCTACAGCGTCCGCGTCGTCAGTGGAGCCTGACCACGGCTCGGTCGGGATGACGCTGCCCTTGCGGTACGCCGGGGTGTACGCGGCAGCACGCCAGAGCGGTTCGAGTTCGTCGTCAAGCCAGAACAGGGTGAGCGAAAGCCCCGCCATCTGAAAGCTGGTGACCAGCTCGCCGACATCCGGTTCGACGATTTCGACATCCGCATCGTTCAGCAGCTGCGAGATCGAGCGGTAGAGCACGAAAAGTTCCTCGTACTTGACTGAGCCGAGCCCGTTGAGGATGACGGCGGCCTTGCTAGCACCGTCTGGCCGTTCGGTCAGCAGGCGCTCGACCATGAGCTTCGCAAGGTCGGCGGCCGACGGAATGTCGACCTCGTCGATGCCCTGCTCACCGTGGATGCCCATGCCGATGGCCATCCGCCCCTCTGGCACCGTGAACAGCGGTTCGTCTGCGCCGGGCAGCGTGCATCCCGAGAAGGCCACACCGAACGACCTGGTGCGATCGTTCGCCTTCTGCGCGAGGCGCACGACCTCATCGAGATCAGCTCCGGCCTCTGCTGCTGCAGCTGCCGCTTTGAACACGGCAAGGTCGCCGGCGATTCCGCGGCGCTTGTTCGCCTCGTCAAGGGAAGCACTCGACACGTCGTCCGTGACGACGACGGTTCGGCACGGGATGCCCTCGGCGTTCAAGCGGTCCTGCGCCTGGTTGAAGTTCAGCACATCGCCCGCGTAGTTGCCGTATGTGAGCAGGACTCCCCCGCCCTGCGACGCGGCCTTCGCCACCGAATAGACCTGCTGAGCCGACGGCGAAGCGAACAGGTTGCCCATGGCAGCGCCGTGCGCGAGACCAGCGCCGACCAGTCCAGCGAATGCCGGGTAATGCCCAGAGCCTCCGCCGATCACGACAGCGACCTGGCCGGGCGTCGGCTTCGCGTTGCGCACGACGCCCCCAGACACCGCCCGCACCCAACTCTGATTGGCGGCGACGAATCCGTCGATGAGCTCGTCGGCGAAGTCCACCGGGTCGTTGTAAAGGTATGTCATGGGTCGAGTCTTCTCCTGCTCTGGCTAGCGCGTCTGGCCTCACATCGCTGCGATAACGCGGCTGAGGTAACGCGCCCTGCCGCCCGCGAGAGATCACGGGCGGCAGAGCACGCATCCGGGTTACTGCTTGAGTGTGAACGGACCGGTGAAGTCGTTCACGTTGTCCTTCGTGATGAGAATGCAGTCGAAGAGTTGCTTCTCCGACGTGGCACCAGTCTTGCCTGTCTTGAGGAACTTGTCAGCCTCGTCGACGGCCTTCTTAGCGAACGTCGCGACCGGCTGCAGCACCGTGTACTGCAGCTCGCCTGCCTTGATCGCCTTCACGGCATCCGGTGATCCGTCGAATCCGCCGACCTTCACCTGGTCGAGCTTGCCTGCCTGCTTGAGTGCCGCGATCGCGCCGAGCGCCATCTCGTCATTGCCGGCGATCAGTCCGGTGATGTCGGGGTGCGCTTGCAGAAGCGACTGCGTCTTGTTGAAGCCCTGCGTGCGGTCCCAGTTGGCAACGTCCTTACCGACCTCGACCAGCCCTGGGTACTGTGAGATAACCGTCTTGTACCCGTTGGACCGCGTCGCGGCGTTGTTGTCAGACGGTGCGCCGAACAGCTCGACGTAGTTCGCCTTATCCCCAACTGCCTTGACCCACTGCTGAGCGCCGATCGCAGCTCCCTGTGCGTTGTTCGAGACGAGCTGCGCCTTGGCGAGCCCGGACTGGTTGATCTCCGCGTTCACCAGGAACACGGGGATGCCCGCCTTGTCTGCCTTCTTCACCGCACCGATCGAACCACTCGCGTTCGCCGGGTCGAGGATGATCGCAACCGACTTGTTCGAGATCGCCGTGTCGATCAGGTTGCTCTCGGTGTTCGTGTCGCCCTTGGACGCGCCGACGTGCGACTTGTATCCGAGCCTCTTCGCCTCGGCTGACGCCACGTTGCCCTCTGTCAGCCAGTACGGGTTCGACGGGTCGTTGACGATGATCGAGATCAACCCACCCTTCTTGGACGTGTTGTCGCTTCCGCCTGAGCCGCCTGAGCTGCATCCGGCCAATGAGATGGCCAGTGCCGCACTAGCAATGAGCGCCACTGCTGCTTTGCGAGACATGCTTGTGTTCCTTTCGTTTGAATGTGAGTGCCGGGTCATCCGGCTGTCTTCTCGAGAACCGGCGCTGCCTGAGGCGGCTCGGTTCCAGAGGAAGGCGTTGCTGGGGGCAGGCTGCCCGGTTTCTGCTTCTTGCGCCGACCGCGGTACTGCACTGCGTTCAGCAGAACAGCGAAGACGATCACAGCGCCGGTGAAGACGGTCTGCCAGTACGACGAGATGCCGATGATGACCAGTCCGTCGGAGAGGAAGCCGATGACGAACGCGCCGAGGAGCGTGCCGCGGATGTTGCCCCGCCCACCCATCAGGGATGCGCCACCGATGACGACCGCTGCGATGGCGGTCAGTTCGTAGCTGTTGCCGGCCGTCGGGCTCGCGCTCGTGAGTTCGGAGGAGAGGATGATTCCGGCGATCGCCGAGCAGACGCCCGAGGCGACATACACCCAGATCTTGACCTTCTTGACCGGGACTCCGGAGAGTTCGGCCGCTCGCTCGTTACCGCCAGACGCATACAGCCAGCGCCCGAACACCGTGCGGTTCAGCACGATGCTGCCGATGATCGCGACGATCACCATGACATATACGCCAACCGGAATGCTGAGCAGCGTGTTGAAGCCCAACCAGTCGAACCCGGTGTTGCCAAGCTCGGGTTTGCCCTCGAGGTTGTTGTACGTGAGGCCGTTGGTGATGAGCAGCGCGACCCCGCGCACGACGTAGAGCATGCCGAGTGTCGCAACGAACGGCGCGACCTTGAACTTCGAGATCAGCACACCGTTGATCACGCCGATCAGCGCGCCAACGGCACACGACGCGATCACGACCACCCAGACTGCAGGGAACAGCGTGATCCCCATGGCCTTGAGGTTGACGCCGTGCATCAGATAGCCGGCGACGATGCCAGACAACCCGAGCGTCGATCCGACGGACAGGTCGATGCCGCCGTTCAAGATGACCAGCAGCATCCCGATTGCCAGCAGTGCATAAATGGACACGTGCGACGACATCGTCACCAGGTTGTGGAATGTGAAGTAGTCAGGCGACAGCAGCGAGAACACCACGATGATCGCGATGAGCGCAAGGAAGGCGCGGCCCTCGAGAATCAGTTTGCCCAGGCTGAAACCGCCTGAGAACATGCCCGTCTTGGCGAGCCCGTCGGCTGAGCGAGTCATTGTGTCTTCCTTGTTCGTCATGCGACCACTGCCTCACCCGAGGCGGCCATGATTTGTTCTTTTGTCGTGTCAGAGCCGAACTCGGCCGAGATGCGGCCGCGACTCATCACGACGATGCGGTGTGCGATGCTCAGGCATTCGCCGACTTCCGAGGTGGAGTAGACGACGGCAAGCCCGCTCGCCGCGCGCTCGGCGAGCAGCCGGAACACTTCGGCCTTGGCACCGACGTCGATGCCGCGACTTGGTTCGTCGAGCAGGATCACATCTGGCTTGGTCGCGAGCATCTTGCCGATGACGACCTTCTGCTGATTGCCGCCGGAGAGCGATCCGATCTCGGCAGCTCCGCCGGAGGTCTTGACCCGGACGTCGCGGATGCTGTCGTCGACAATCTTTTGCTCGCCGCGGCCGGAGAGGAACAGACCGCGCACGAAGGTCTGGATGCTCGCAAGCGACAGGTTGCGACCGACCGTCATGGTCTGCACCAGACCGTCGCGCTGGCGATCCTCTGGAACCAGGCTCAGACCCGCTTCGATACGTTCTGCAATGCTGCGCTGCGAGATGTCTTCGCCCTTCAGCAGCACGCGTCCGCCTGTGATCGGAATTCTGCCTGCCACGGCCTCGAGCATCTCGGTGCGCCCCGCGCCCATCAGGCCGTAGATGCACACGATCTCGCCTTCGCGCACGTCGAGCGACACGCCGTCAACCACCGAGCGATCCGGGTTCTCCGCGTCTGGAACGCGCAGCGAGTCGATCTGCAGCGCAACGTCGCCGAACTCGTACCCTGTTGGAGGTTCGCCCAGATTGAATCCGGCACCGACCATGTTGCGCACGATCCACTCGAGATCGATGTCGGCAGCATCCGCCGTTGCCGTGATCGAACCATCGCGCAACACCACGGCGAAGTCGGTGATCTGCAGCGCCTCCTCGAGGTGGTGCGAAATGTAGACGATCGAGACGCCCTTGGCCTTCAGCTCGTGGATCACGCGGAACAGCACGTCCACTTCGGTGGCGCTCAGCGCGGAGGTCGGCTCGTCCATGATCAGGATGCGTGAGTCGACCGAGAGTGCTCTGGCGATCTCGACGATCTGCTGCTGGCCGAGCCGCAGGTCGGCGACGAGCGTGGACGGGTCGATGTGCTCTTCGAGCTCCGCCATCAACTGGCGAGCCTGTCGCGCCTCTTCTGCGTAGTCGACGCCGCCTGGGCCGGTGAGCTCGCGACCCATGAAGATGTTGTCACGCACGTTGAGGTTTGGCGCCAGGCTGAGCTCCTGGTGGATGATCGAGATTCCGCGGTCTCTGGCGTCGACTGTCGAGCCGAACGAGACAGTCTCGCCGTCGAGGATGATCTGCCCTGACGTGGGCGACTCGACACCGGAGAGGATCTTCATCAGCGTGGACTTGCCAGCGCCGTTCTCGCCGAAGAGCGTTGTGACACTGCCGCGATGGATGTCGAAGTTCACGCCCTTGAGCGCGTGCGTTCCTCCGTATGTCTTCACCACGTCGCGTGCGCTGAGCACCACCTCAGCACCGTTCGGCTGTGCTGCTGCCTGGCTCATTGCACACTCAGCTTCACGGGTGTGACCAGCCAGCCGTTCGGATTGATCAGCTGAAACGCTCCGACAACCTCGACGGTCTTGCCCTGCAACGAGGTCGTGTCGATCTTGTCGAGCACCGACTTCTTCATCTGCTTGTTGAGCGCAGCGCCGGCGTTCTGGTAGTCGATCTGGTTGGTGAACTGGCCGAACTTGATCTTCCCGGTCGCATCCCGCAGATCTGTTCCGTTGATGGCTGGACCGGTTTGCACCCGGATCTGCAGCGCCGTCGGCAGGCCGGCAACCGTCACCGGATACACGCCGTCTGCGGCCGGACCGGACACCGTTCCGGTGAACTTCACGCTGAGCTCTGGACCCGTCGTGCCTGGCACGCCGTACTTCTTGCCTGCGGCCGTCGGGTCAGCAGCGATCGCTTCGGCAAGCGTCGAGGCATCCACCGCCTGCTTCTCGATCGCCTTCTGCACCTTGGGAAACTCGGTTTTGCCGTAACTGGCCGCCGAGAACTCGCCCGCGGATGCTGCAGCGCCCGATCCGTTGGCGACGACCTTGGTGCCCAAGCCCATGAGAATGAGCACGACGACCACGATCGCGGCCAGGATGATCCGTTTGGCCCTCGGCGTCTTGAACATGCTCGGCGTGCGCTGCTTCGTCGGGCGGATTGCGGTGGTGCTCATGCGTGCAGAGTCCTGGATTCGGTGTCGTTCGGGCGGATCTGCAGTTTCCGGCCGGTGCCTTTTCTGAACATGTCGAGGGCATCCGCGTAGTCGTCAAGCGTGAACGAGTGGCTGATCATCGGGGTCGGCTGGATGGCGCCCGCCTCGAACATCTCGACCGCTCGGCCGAAGGAGTTGAGAACGGCCATGGTGCCGACGATCGAGATCTCGTCGCGGTACACGCGGAACGGCGAGTAGCTCGCCGTCGCATCCGTCGGGGCTACGCCGAAGTGCTGGAACGTGCCGCCTGCCTTGACGCGCGGCAGGCCGTCTTCGATTGCCCGCACAACGCCAGTGCAGTCGATGACGACGTCCCACTTGTCTCGGTCGGCTTCGTCAGCGCTGCCGTAAATGTTCTCGATGCCGATCTCGCGCGCGACGTCGAGCCTGCTCGGGTTGGTGTCAACGATGGTGACGCTCGCTGCGCCGGCGCGCGGCGCAAGCTGGGCCATCAGCAGGCCCATGGTGCCCGAACCGTAGACGAGGTAGTGCTCGCCCATCTTGCGCGGAAGGATGTCGTAGCCGCGGATGGCGCATGCGAGCGGTTCGATGAGCGCCGCCTCGTAGAGGTCGGTCTCCGGCTTGAGCTTGAAGACATTGGCAAGTGGCGCCTTGAGGTACTGAGCGGATGCTCCGTCGCTGGCGACGACGCCGAGGCCGTTCCAGTTGCGGCACAGGTTGGACTTGCCGTTCAGGCAGAATTCGCACTCGCCGCACGTCGTGCTCGGGTTGACCACAACGTGGTCGCCGACTGCGATCGTGGTGACTCCGTCGCCGACCGCGGTCACGGTGCCGCTGGCCTCGTGACCTGGGATGAGCGGGAAGACCGTGCCCTCGAACTCACCATCGAAGACGTGGGTGTCTGTGCCGCAGATGCCGACGGCCGCGACCTCGATGACGACCTCTTTGTTGCCTGGCGTCGGGTCGGGAACCTCGCGCAGGGCAAGCCGGCCGGCCTCTTCGAAAACTATTGCTCGCATCTTCTGTGACGCTCCTCCCGGCGACGCCTGCTGCGTCGCCGCCTGGTTCCGTGGTTCGCTTCGGTGCTGTTGTGGTGCTGTTGTGGTGCTGTTGTCGTGCTGTTTCGTCGGCCCTGTGGGTCATCCGAAATGTTACAAGTATGTGATGTTGATATCAATTCTTGTGAAATCTAAACCTAAGACGGGATGTTCCGATTGTCAACATGGGGGCCGCATCCGCTCTCCAGTCCTCCCTCTCTCCCGTCTCCCACCGGCCTCTCCCCCTCCCACCCGTATCCCTCTCCCCTCCGTCTCTCCCCTCTCACACCCGTCGAAATACAGGAAGTTCTCGCGACACGCCGTCACCCCAGACGCCTCAACCGGCGTGTCCTCGAAAATCTCCTGTATTTCGCCGACACTTACGCCCGGAATCCGAGCCCCAACTCGCCCTCCACAGCCGAGTTCTCGATCGAGCTCTCCACAAAATCCGAGATTCCGCTCCACGGCGGGTCCAGCATCCGCGACGCTCTTCTCGTGAGTCCCACCTCAGAACAACTCATATGCCGGCTCGGGCATACCGCCACGACGGCCGAACTGCTTCGCGTGGGCGAAACCGCGCACAGCATCGCGTCGGCCGTGCGAACCGGCGCCATCCGACGTGCCGTGCATGGCGTGTATGTCTGCAGCCACGCGGATGCGCAGCAGCTCGCCGTCGTGCGGCATCATGGGCGAATCGGCTGTGTCAGCGCGTTGCGTCGAGCCGGCGTCTGGGCTGGCTTCGACGACCGGCTACACATGCAGCTCGATCCGCACGCGTCCCGTGTGCACGCGATAAGTTCTGCACCTCGAACGCTGGAAGAGTTGCTGCGGCCTGACCCGAGCCGGCTTCCCGAGACGCGCTTGGCAGTCCACAGAAATGGCCTGGTCTACGCCCCAGCGTCGTCGTCATTGGTTTCGCCTGCCGACGCTCTGCTCGAGAGCATGCGGTGTCTGGATGACGAACACGTCATCGCCGCATTGGAGTCCGCCGTGCGCGAGGGCTTCATCACGAAAACGGAGCTTGCCGACATCTGCGCTCGAGCGCCAGGCAGACTCGCAGCAGCCATTTCCGAAATTGAGCTCACCAGTCATTCCGGCTATGAGACGATCGTGCGGGTACGTCTGCGCCACGCCGGGTTCACCGTTGTCGCTCAGGGCTACATCCCAGGGGTCGGACACCAGGATCTCGTGGTCGAAGACCTCGTCGGAATCGAGACTGACGGTCAGTTCTGGCACAACACTCCCAAACAATTCCGGGTCGACCACGATCGAGACATCCGATCTGCAGCTCTCGGTCGAGGGGTGATTCGATTGTCTGAGAGTGAGATTTTCCTGCACTGGGAAACCAGCCTGCTCGCCATCGAGCGTGCCGTCGCGGACGCGCGAGACCTGAGGCGCTTCCGCGGACGCGCTGCGTCGTGACGAAATACAGGAGAAGTGGCTATCCATATCGGTGCCAGGATGGCCGGCGCGTTTCTGTAGGGGTTGCCGGTGTTTCGTGGTTATCAGCGCCCTTTGCTGGCTATTGCGCCAGTTGAAGTGGCGCAATAGCAAGTACGTGGCGCTGGTAGCTGCGCCTGTCGACTGGTGGGCGTTGGGTTACTGAGTTACGCGCAGGTCAGCTGCACCGGCCACGCGTACCGGTAACTCAGGAAGAACGCACCAACCGCCAGCTTCGGCCCGCGTGATC
>DATMTC010000150.1:0-4610 GCA_035565115.1 Microbacteriaceae bacterium
CAGTTCACCAAGCCGAACGAGCTCGCCTCCGCCATCCTGGCGGCCGTCGGCTGAGCGGGCCGAATTGGCCCAGCCGGGGAGCACGGCGCCTTAGTCGGCCGAAACGCCCAATGATTGCGCCGCGGACTTCAGCCGTTTGTCACGTGTCCACAACGATGTGCCCGGTGTCAGAAGCGACGCCGCGAGTATGTGCACGTCGACCAGGCTGAGCCCGCGCCCATAAAGGGCTTCTTTGTTGACGAGAAGCATTGCCTCGTCGTGGGTTGCTTCAGTTGCTCGCTGAAGGTTATCAAGAAGCTCGAGAACGAGCGCGCGGTCGCGCAATGTTCCGAGGGCCAACTCGCCGATCACCATCGAATGCGTGGCGACACCGTTGCTTGAAAGCAGTCTGACCAGATCGGTGTCATTCGTGTGCAGATGATCGATCCAGATCGACGTATCGACGAGGATCATCTCATCCTCACAGACGTTGCCGGGGAGCGGAGTGCGCCGACGCGTCGCTGCCGCCGAGCGCGGCTAGTCTGCGAGCGCTTTCCTGGGCGATCAGTGCCTTGAGCCCGTCTCGCACCAGTGCTGACCTTTCGGTCGTACCTGAGAGTTCGATCGCCTTCTTCATCAAGTCATCGTCGAGGGTTACCGTCGTTCGCATGTTCATATCTCCTGCATCGATTATCGCACCAATTGATGCAGATGCGCGCACTTGGCTCAGGCTCAGGGCAGTTGATCCAACCACCAGCGACCGTGGCGCGCGATGTCATCATCCGATAGACGTTGCCCGTCGGCTGAAGCCGCCGCGAGCAGTGGTCCGACGAGCAGTTGATATCCGACGTCGGTGACGTCGATCTCGAGCAACTCGCACAATTCTGCGTGACCGTTCGCGCGTGCTCGCCCGGTCGGCGAAGCATCGACCTGGCGACCCAGGAATTCGGCGACGAGCGTGTATGGCGAGGTCACCCGGGTGCCGGGGCGCCGTCTGGACGAGCACGGGCTGGATGAGGTCGGTCGGGTGCGGTGGATGAGCGGTCGGGTAAGAATTCCGCTCGTTGTCTGGGTTGACATGATGCGTCCTCGGGGGAAGGGGTAGTGGACTTCACCTAAGAGAGTGCCGGTGGTGAAGACTATGACGCGATTCGACCGAAATCGATGTCGCGCAGCCGGTCAGGATCGAACAATGCATCGATGGCGACGATCGTGCCGCCTGCCACGGTGAAGCCGGTCACAGACCGAACCCGGGCTGCCACGACCGCGACAACACCCACTGCACCATTGACAAGCACGGGGTGCATGACGGGCGAACTCGGACCGAACATGACGGCTTGGCTCGCGACCTGGTTGGCGCCAGACACGACTGTCGTCAGGCCGGCGTGACGGATGCCGCCGTCGAGTCGGAACATGATCTCCGGATGCAACACCGCGACCAGGCCATCGAAGTCGCCGTTGCGCGCCGCGGCGAAGAAGGCGTTGACCACCTCGCGCTGGCGGCTGATATTCGGCTCCATGGCTGGCGCGTGAGCACGGACGCGACGCCGCGCCCGGGATGCGATCTGCCGCGTGGCTGCCGGTGTGCGGTCGATGATCGGGGCGATCTCCTCGAACGAAATCGCGAACGTGTCGTGCAGCACGAACGCGACGCGCTCAACCGGTGTCAGTGTGTCGAGCACCACCATCAAGGCGAGGCCGACGGCATCCTTGACCAACGCCTCGTGCTCGGGGTTTCCTGTGTCGTCTGCCGAACCGATTGCTGACACGATCGGGTCGGGCAGGTGCACGTCGAGCGGGTCCTCGCGACGCTGTTTGCGTGCACGCAACATGTTCAGGCACACGCGGGTGACGATGGTGGTCAGCCAGCCACCCAGGTTCTCGATGTCCTGGGAATCGGCCGCACTCGCTCGAATCCAGGCGTCTTGCACGGCATCGTCTGCCTCGCTCAACGAGCCGAGCATCCGATACGCGACAGCACGAAGGCGGGGCCGTTGCTCCTGGAATCCGGCGGTCAAGACATCCGGTTCGACCAATTTGTCACACTCTTCCGCGTCACGGGTTCACGTTGATAAGAGCAAATCACAAAGGGAGAACAACCATGACTTCACCGATCCTAGTGACAGGCGGCACGGGGCTGCTCGGCCGGCTCGTGGTCGAACGACTTGGGGATGCCGGTCGCGACGTTCGCGTGCTCAGCCGGTCGTCGCACGCGTCACGCGATCACGTCGAATTCGTGATCGGCGACATCTCGACCGGTGATGGGTTGCGCGATGCGCTCGCCGAGGTGGAGGTGGTCGTGCACTGCGCGGGCAGCTCGAAGGGTGATGAGATCAAGACCGGCCACCTCCTGCGGGCAACAGCCGCTAATGCAGCACAGGGCACGCAGGTGCGACACCTCGTCTACATTTCGGTCGTTGGGGCAGAGCGGATGCCTGTGGTCAGCGCGATCGATCGCGGCATGTTCGGCTACTACGCATCGAAGCGTGCATCCGAACAACTCATCGAGGAGTCTGGCATCCCATATTCGATCCTTCGAGCCACCCAGTTTCAGGAGTCGATGCTCGCGGTGATGAATGCCATGGTCAAGTCGCCGGTGATGCCGGCGGCATCCGGAACGCGATTCCAGCCGATCGCCGTGGCCGAGGTCGCCGCCCGCCTGGTCGAACTCGCACTCGGTGAGCCGGCGGGCATTGTGCCTGAGATGGGCGGTCCGCGAACATACCTGATGGCCGACTTGACCAGGGAGTATCTGCGCGCAACTCATCGGCGCAGGCTGATCATGTCGGTGCGGACTCCTGGTGGGGCGTCGCGGGCCCTTCGTGCGGGAGCAAACGTCACACCCGACCACGCCGTCGGCCGCCGCACCTGGGAAGAGCTGCTTGCCGGGCAGTGAGGTCCTCGAGGGTTGCTTCGCGTGCGCTCGTGATGGTTTGCGCGTGCGTGCACTCGTGATGGTTTGCTCGCGCGTGCGCTCGTGATGAGATTCGGTCGAGCTCCCGGCGTGTCGGTGTGAATCGGACGGCGTGTCGTCCATATCTCCTAACGACCGCACGCCGCACGCACGCCGCCAAGCCGCAAGGAGCGCGCGGTCTCGCCGCAGCGATCGCCTGAGGCACGCCGCATCCGTCGTGTTCTTTCAAGACCGAAGCCGGCGGCGCGCGTAGTTTGGAGCGTATGACGGAAAACTACGTCGCGACATCGACCATCACCATCGAGGCGGCTGCTGACCGCGTTTGGTCTGTGATCACAAACCCGGATGCTGCGCGCGAGTTCATGTTCGGAACGGAGCTCGTCACCGATTGGTCGATCGGCGGCCCGATTCGCTGGCGTGGTGTGTGGGAGGGCAAACAATACGAAGACAAGGGCGAGGTGCTCGAATTCGAGCCAGGCCGCAGGTTGGTGGTGACGCACTTCAGCCCGCTGACCGGCCAGGATGATGTTCCGCAGAACTACCACACGCTGACCTGGACACTCGACAGCACGGATGGCGCAACGCAACTCACGCTCACACAGGACAACAACGGCAGCCGGGAAGCTGCCGCGCACTCGAAAGAGATGTGGGACTCCCTTGTGCGTCAGGTGAAGACCATCGCAGAGGGCGACTAGACACGGTTCGCACCGATCCCCGAGCGCTATTCGCGTGTGCGCTCGTGAGGAGATTCGGTCGATGCACCGGCGTGTCGGCGCTAAACGCGCGGCGTGTCGCCCGTATCTCCTAGCGACCGCACACCGCCAACACGTCACGTACGGCGGCCCAGCGCTGCCCGCCCGGACGCCGCCCGCACGAGTGAGTTCAGCGGCTGATCGCGCGCAACGCCAGGAGCGCCGCACCCTCGGCCGGTGAAGCCTGTGGCCGCACGAGACTGCAACGCGACTGCGTCGACACCAGAGCGGCACTGAGTGCATCAGTGAACTGCGGCGAACACGCAAGCCCGCCCTCGAGCACGACGGGCACCTCCGCAAGCGAGAAGTCGGCTGCGAGCAACTCGATGCCAACCCTGGTGCTCTCGACCAAGCGCGCGATCGCGGCACGAGCGTGAGCAGACTGCGCCGCCAACTCGGTGACCACGGGCGCGAAGGCACCGAAGTGTCGCTTGAGATCGTCGTGGTCGCCCGCGTGCTCGGCGCGGATGGCGTCGCGCAACTCCGCGAGGGTTGCTGCGTGCCAGTGCCTGAGCGCGGCATCCAGCATCATCGGATCCTCGGAATCAACATCGAGCACGACGTGCTGCACCACGTCGAAGCTCAGGTGGCGCGCTGCCCCTGCGTAGTGCAAATACTCGTCATTGCGCAGCCGCTTGCCCGAGTCCGCGATTCCGAAGATCATCGAGCCGGTCCCTGCGATCGCAATGATGCCCGGGCCGCCACCGAAGGCTCCAGCGTGCGCGACTTCGGTGTCATTGACCGCAATCAGTCGCCCGCGGATGCCTGGCAGCGCGATGAACTCGTGCGCCCATTCTGAATCGCTCGGCCTGTCGAAGCCGGCGATCCCGGCAACCAGAGCGACGACATCGGCAGGCCGGCAGCCGGCGTCGTCAAGTGCGGATGCGATCGCGGAGCGGATGTTGTCGCGCGCGTTCGCGTTGTGGGCCGGGCTGCCTCCGCCCGCAGTGGCCCGCCCGATGGTA
>DATMTC010000151.1:0-3015 GCA_035565115.1 Microbacteriaceae bacterium
GGGCCGCGAACGGCGAAGGATGCCGCGGCGGTCGGCCTGCGCGTCGACGTGATCGCGGACGAGCGCAGCGCAGAATCGCTCATCGACGCTGTCGTGCGGGAGGCGCGTTCGCGCCGGTGACGTGCTGACGGGCTGACGCGCTGCGCCGGTGACGTGGCAGGACTCTCGCGCAGCATCCGCTCGACGCCACGTCGAGTCGTGCAAAAGTGCTCCACCTCGCGTCGAGTGGGCCATTAATGCACGACTCGGGGGTGCGCTGCGCCGAGCCCCGCCTCACGTCGAGTCGTGCAAATGTGCTCTACGCCACGTCGAGTCGTGCAAAAGTGCGCTACCTTCACGCGAGTGGGCCATTAATGCACGACTCGGGGGTGCGCTGCGCCGAGCTCCACCTCACGTCGAGTCGTGCAAAAGTGCTCCACCTCGCGTCGAGTGGGCCATTAATGCACGACTCGCGGAGCGTTGCGCCGAGCTCCGCCTCGCGTCGAGTGGTGCAAAAGTGCTCTACCTCACGTCGAGTCGTGCAAAAATGCGCCACCTTCACGCGAGTGGGCCATTAATGCACGACTCGGGGAGCGTTGCGCAGTCATTCGCGCAGCATCCGCTCGCATGAATGCATCAGCGCACGCGCATAAGCTTGTTCGGTGAGCAACACACTTCATCCCACCATTCGGCCTCGCCGCCTTCGCACCACCCCAGCGATGCGCAGGCTCACCGCCGAGACCCGCATTCACGCTGCCGAACTGATCCTGCCGCTGTTCGTGCGCGAAGGAACGCCTGAGCCGCTGCCACTGCAGTCCATGCCTGGCGTGCTGCAGCACAGCATCGACAGTCTCAAGCGGGTGGCAGCGGATGCCGCGGAGGCCGGCATCGGTGGCGTCATGCTGTTCGGGGTGCCTGAGACACG
This sequence comes from Microbacteriaceae bacterium, assembly GCA_035565115.1. GTDB lineage: Bacteria > Actinomycetota > Actinomycetes > Actinomycetales > Microbacteriaceae > Rathayibacter_A. The sequence goes on from DATMTC010000151.1 coordinate 905, forward strand.
CGATGCCGTCGGCAGTGCAGCATCCGACCCTGACGGCATCCTGAATGTTGCGACGCGCGCGGTGGTTGCCGAGGTCGGCGACGCGCTCGTCGTGCAAACCGACCTGTGCCTCGACGAGTTCACCGACCACGGTCACTGTGGTGTGCTGGATGCCTCAGGTCGCGTTGACAACGACGCGACACTCGAGCGCTACCAGCAGATGGCGCTCGCCCAGGCGGATGCCGGATCGCAGCTGCTCGGACTCTCCGGAATGATGGATGGCCAGGTTGCGGCCGTGCGCGAAGCGCTGGATGCCGCTGGCCGAGAAGACACGGCGATCCTCGCATACGCGGCGAAGTATGCATCGAGTTTCTACGGACCGTTCCGCGAGGCAGTCGACTCGCAGCTGCTCGGAGATAGGCGAACCTACCAGCAGGATCCGGCCAACCGGCGCGAGGGTCTGCGTGAAGCGACCCTCGATCTCGAAGAAGGCGCGGATATCCTGATGGTCAAGCCCGCAATGAGCTACCTCGATGTGCTGGCAGACGTCGCCGCGATGAGTGATATTCCCGTTTGGGCATATCAGGTTTCCGGCGAGTACGCGATGGTCGAGGCAGCCGCTGCCAACGGTTGGATCGACCGTGAACGCGCCATTGTCGAGACGGTGACGAGCATCAAGCGGGCAGGGGCGGATGCGGTGCTGACGTACTGGGCGCTAGAGCTTGCGCGCGGAAGCATCCGATGACCGCAAACGACGACCTGTTCGCCCGAGCCAAGCGCAGCATCCCGGGCGGGGTCAATTCTCCGGTGCGCGCGTTCCGCTCGGTTGGCGGAACGCCGCGCTTCCTGGTCTCTGCCAACGGCGCGTACGTGACGGATGCCGACGGCCGCGAATATGTCGACCTCGTCGCATCCTGGGGTCCGGCGATTCTCGGGCACGCGCATCCTGATGTCGTGGCAGCAGTTCGGGATGCCGCCACCCGAGGCCTCTCGTTCGGAGCATCCACGCCGGGCGAAACCGACCTTGCCGAACTGGTGATCGATCGCCTGACCGTGACACCGGGCGCGGAACACCTGGGAACGCCGTCGGCCGTGCAACACCGGTTGATCGACGAACTGCGCCTGGTTTCGACCGGCACAGAGGCGACGATGACCGCCATTCGACTCGCGCGAGGCTTCACCGGGCGCGATCTGATCGTCAAGTTCGCCGGGCTCTATCACGGGCACTCCGATGGCCTGCTCGCCGAGTCGGGCAGCGGTCTGGCGACGCTGGCGCTGCCTGCGTCTGCAGGAGTACCTGCCGCTATCGCAGCACAGACCATCGTGGTTCCGTACAACGACCGTGATGCCGTGCGAGCGGTGTTCGCAGAGCACGGCGATCACGTTGCGGCGATCATCACCGAGGCCGCGCCCGCGAACATGGGAGTTGTGCATCCCGGGCCCGGTTTCAACGCGTTCCTCGCCGACGTCGCACACGAACACGGCGCGCTGCTGATCTTCGACGAGGTGTTGACCGGGTTCCGCGTTGGGCCGGCGGGATACTGGGGCGAGTTCGCTTTCACCATCCGCGAAGACGACGACGGCAGCCGCACGCTGGTGTCGCCCACGTTTGTGCCTGATCTCGTCACATTCGGCAAGGTCATCGGCGGCGGGATGCCCATGGCAGCCCTCGGCGGACGCCGCGAGATTATGGAGTACCTGGCTCCTGTCGGTCCCGTCTATCAGGCCGGAACGCTGTCTGGGAACCCCGTGGCTGTCGCGGCAGGGCTCGCGACGCTGCGCGTTGCCGACGCTGCTGTATACGCGCGGCTCGACGACGTGGCCGCGACGATTTCGGATGCGACGTCCGAGGCTCTGTCTGCGGCCGGCGTCGCGCACCAGGTTTCGCACGCAGGCAACCTATTCAGCGTGCAATTCCGCGACACGCTCGCGATTGACTACGCAGGAGTGCAGGCGCAGGATGCGTTCCGTTACGGCCCGTTCTTCCACGCGATGCTCGACGCAGGCGTCTCGCTGCCGCCGAGTGTGTTCGAGGCGTGGTTTGTGACGGCAGCGCACGATGACGCTGCCGTGAACCGCATCCTGGAGGCGCTGCCAGCTGCTGCCCGGGCGGCTGCCGCGGCGCATCGGCC
>DATMTC010000152.1:0-1795 GCA_035565115.1 Microbacteriaceae bacterium
GGCGGATACGGAAAGCCGAGCAGACCCTCGCGCGCGAAGTCGCCGGTCAGCGGCGCCTGCGACACGGGAGGAGGGCTCTTCGCCAACCCGACCGAAATGCCGATCGCCAGCGCCATGAACGCGACCTCGCTGACCGCCAGCCGCACGAACAGCCTCCTGTTGGTCGGATCGGCGCGCAACCCCGGGATCACCCGCTTGCGCTGAAATGCGCCACCGATGCCGAGCAGGATCAGAATGCTGGCCTTCGCCACGATCAGCAGGCCGTATGGCTGCAGCAACTCGACGAACGAGTCGAGCCGCAGGGCCGAGTTCACGATTCCCGAGAGCGCAACGGCGGCGAACGCCCAACCGGCCAGCGTCGAATACCGCGCGACGGCCACGGCGAATCCGCCCTTCACCGTGCGCCGAAGCAGAAGCAGCCCTGCGAGCCCTCCCACCCACACGGTGACGCCGACAAGATGGATCGCGAGGCTGTTCACCGCGTTCGCGTGCTCGAGCGAGCCAGCAGCGTGACCGGACAGCGCCAGCGGCAGCAGGGCGAACAACGCGAATCCCGCAGCGAATCCGACGGTCGTCAACTTGTGCGCGGTCAGCGCGAGAATCGTGGCGATCAGCACGCACACGGCAGACACGACAAGCGACTGCCCCAGTTCGACGTGGAACAAGAACGTCGTGAACGCAGAGGCGAACAGCGGATCGCCGATTGCGACGCCGGAGATCTGGATGCCGGTGAGCACGATCACCACGGATCCTGCGACGAACCACACGGCGCCTGCCCAGGCGGCCCAGCGCACTGCGCGCCATTGCGACCTGCCGATCTGCCCTGGCACCTTGGTCTGCCCCGGCAGGATGAACGCGGCAAGCACGAGCAGTCCGACCGTGCCTGCTGCGAAGATGTCGTGCACGGTGCGAACGATGGGCAGGCCCTTGTCGACGATCACACCTGGGTCATACAGGGCCGTGCCCGTTGAGAACCCGCCGCCGAATGTCATGGCGATCAGGCTGGCGACGATAGCCATCGGCAGGCACAGCACCAGGATGATGCTCACCACGCTCACCTTGGGCAGACGCACCTCGGAGCCCGGGTCGCTCACCTGCGCGATCTCAGTCATCTTCGGGAGCCCCCGGTCGCTTTGGGTGTTCTTCGTCGTCCTGCTGTCTGCGCCGCGCTGTCAGCACCACGATCACGACACCGATGATTGCCAGGCCGACAATGATGCACGCGATCGTGATCACGATGCCCAGCGCGCCAGAGTCGGATGCTGCCGCCTGCGATCCGGTGGCAGGCGCCTGACTAGCAGGAGCCTGGCTGCCGGCCTGCTGCGACGCTTGATCCGTTGCGCCGCGTCCGCACTCCGGCCGACCGCTTGTGCCCTTGGCCGCCGCTGTGCCGGCCGGCGGCTGATATGTGAACGTGATCGAATTCGACACGGTGTGGCCGTCTGCCGAGACGATCTGCCAGGTGACCGTGTACTTCCCTGCCGCACCGAGTGCGACAGGGGCGCTCACGGTGCGCCCCTCGATGGTCGGGCATCCTGTCTCGAAATGGCGCTCCCCGCTGTTCGACCCCGAGCCGTCCGGGCCGGTGACCTGGAGCAAAGCGGACGAGCCGTTGTGCGACAGGTCGAGCACGACGTCGTCGAAGGTGAGCGTCACCTTTTTCAACGGTGTCGTCTGGGTCGAGTCGGCCTTCGGTGTGCTGTCGACCAGGTAGTCGTGCGCGCTGGCACCGGTCGCAGGGACCAGTGCCAACGCGCACGCAACGAACGTTGCCGCGGCGACAGCGAGCATCCGG
>DATMTC010000153.1:0-3076 GCA_035565115.1 Microbacteriaceae bacterium
GATGAGCCGGCTTGCGGAGGCGACGGCCCAGTCATGCAATCTCGCCGTTCTCGACGGCGTTCAGGTGCGCGTCATCGCGCAGCAGGAGAGCCCGTCGGACTTCGGCTTCCGCGTGCGGGTCGGAGCGGCGTTCCCCGCCGACACCACCGCTACCGGCATCGCGCTGTTAGCTTTCAGCCCGGCGGATCGGCGCGCGTCGATCCTCGCCGATCTTCACCTTAACGCGACGGATGCAGACACGCTCGCCCGTCGCATCCATTCTGCGCAGCACGACGGATTCGCAAGGAATACCGATGCTCGACAGCCAGGCATCCTCGATCTGGCATTCCCGGTGCTGGATGCCGACGGTGCAGCGGCCGCAGCACTGACGGTGCCATATGTGGCGACGACGTACAGTGCAGTCGACGCAGACGCTGTCATCGACGCGATGCGCGTGGCGGCCGCGGAGATCGGGGCGAACGCGTCGGTGGTCGAGTGATGCTGCGGTCCCTGAGCTCGTCGAAGGGTGGTCGTATCGACCTCGCTCGCCTCCGGCGCCAGTTGACGGCTATTGCGCCACTACAACTGGCGCAATAGCCGCAAACTGGCGCTATACCGCGTCTCCGGATGCGCGACAACAGGGGTGGAAAGCTCCACCGGCGACGGAGACTCGACCGCCGTAATGGCCACCGCAATCGTAGACTTGGACTCGCGCGCCAGCGCATCCGCACGTAACGAGGAGCGAGACATGAACACCGTGCCAGAGGAATTCCTGCTCGCAAGCGGCGAGAGCATCACTGCGCTGCCCAAGGTGTCGCTGCACGATCATCTCGACGGAGCACTGCGCCCACAGACCATCATCGAGCTTGCGGATGGCCTCGGCATCGAGATTCCGCAGACGGATGCGCACGCGCTCGGCCAGTGGTTCACCGACCGTGCAGACTCTGGATCGCTTGTCGAATATCTCAAGACCTTCGACGTGACGATCGCAGTGATGCAATCCCGCGAGGGACTGGTGCGGGTCGCCCGCGAGTACGTTCAAGACCTGGTCGCAGACGGCATCATTTACGGTGAGGTGCGCTGGGCTCCAGAGCAGCACCTCACGAGAGGGCTGACCCTCGACCAGACCGTCGAAGCCGTGCAAGAGGGCATCGAGGAGGGCATAGCGGATGCTCGCGCCAACGGCCGTGAGATTCGCGTCGGCCAGTTGGTCAGTGCGATGCGCCACTTGCACCGGGGTCTCGAGATCGCCGAATTGGCCGTGCGCCACCGCGACAACGGCGTGGTCGGGTTCGACATCGCAGGGCCGGAGGCTGGGTTCCCGGCCTCGAACCTGCGGTCCGCTTTCGATTACCTGGCCGCGCAGTTCTTCCCAGCCACCGTGCACGCGGGAGAGGCCGACGGGCTCGACAGCATCCGCAGCGCCCTCATCGACGGTCGCGCACTGCGCCTGGGCCACGGCGTGCGCCTGGCCGAAGACATCGTGGTCGAACGGCAGGACGACGCGAACACCTACGTTTCGCTCGGGCGAATCGCCCAGTGGGTGAAGGACCGCGAGATCGTGCTCGAGACAAGTCCGTCGTCGAACCTTCAGACCGGTGCGATAGCGGCGTGGGGAGACGACATCCTCGACCATCCGTTCGACCTGCTGTACCAGCTCGGGTTCCGCGTGACGGTCAACACCGACAACCGGCTGATGAGCGGCACGACCATGAGCCGTGAACTCGCACTGTTGTCCGACGCGTTCGGCTACGACCTGGCCGATCTCGAGGTCTTCCAGCTGAACGCTGTTGCGGGTTCTTTCCTGCCATTGGAGGACCGTGACGAGCTCGCCGACGCGATCTCGGCCGGATTCGACGACGCGTGAGCGCAAAACAGCCAAACCATCAGCGGAATCTCAGCGAGTTTGCACTGGTGCTCACGATACGCTGAGGGTATGCCTCTTCCACCGTTGCCCGACGCCGCCATCACGCTGGGCGTTCGCGCATCGGACTGGCGCGACGCCGTGCGTCTCGCCGGTGAGGCGCTGTGCCGCTCAGGTGCGACGCGCGCCGAGTACACAGAGCGCATGGTGCAACTGGTCGAGGAGTTCGGCGCATACATCGTGATCGCACCAGGGCTGGCCTTGGCGCACGCGCGTCCGGGGCCGGATGTTCGCGAAGCCGGGATCAGCGTCGTCACCCTGAGCCAACCGGTCGTCTTCGGCCACCCGCACAACGACCCGGTCAGCGTGATCATCGGCCTTGCCGTCGCCACGCCGGATGCTCACGTGACGACCGTCGCTGAACTGGCCAACGTCTTCAACGATCCGCGAACGATTCCGGCGCTCGCAGCAGCATCCGACGCCAACGAGGTGCGGCGCATCTTCGCGCTCGACTCAGACACCGTCGAAGAGGGCGAGCCTGCCAGGTGAAGGTCGTGGCGATCTGCGGAGCCGGTGTCGGAACATCCGCGATTCTCAAGGTGAACGCCGAGCGCGTGCTCGACCGGCTCGATATCGACGCGGATGTGACGGCGTCGGATGTCGCTGGCCTTGCCGTCAGCGCTGCCGATGCGCAGGTGATCCTGACCTCACCTGAGCTGGTCGACAAGATCGGGCCGACCAATGCTGATGTCGTCGTGATCGAGAACTACTTCGACCTTGACGAGCTCGAGGTCAAGCTCGAGGCTGCCCTCGGCTGACCCATCCGGTGGTCGAGTAGTTGCTCGTGCAGCGAGCCGCGTATCTCACCGTCTCGGTGGTCGAGTAGCTGCTCGCGCAGCGAGCCGCGTATCGAGACCTGGCAAGCTGGTCTGCGGTACGGATCCGAAGGTTGCTTGCGAGGTCTCGATACGCTCGCTTCGCTCGCTACTCGACCACCGGGTCTGACCGTTTCGGTGGTCGAGTAGTTGCTCGCGCAGCGAGCTGCGTATCGAGACCTGGCAAGCCGGTCTGCGGTACGGATCCGAAGGTTGCTCGCGAGGTCTCTGTAATGGTTATGGCTGGTCTGGTACCGGCTGTCAGACTGGCCTTCACTGGTCGTTCTGGTGTGACTCTTTTGGTCTCTGGCCGCTCTTCGGGGTGTGTCTTGGTATCGACATGTCCGCCAGCGAGGTT
>DATMTC010000154.1:0-2551 GCA_035565115.1 Microbacteriaceae bacterium
CGCTTGCCGCCGAGCTGCCAGCACTGCTCGCCTGGCTCGCCGAGCGCGGCATCCGCGTGAGTCTCGACACCAATTGGGACCCGGCCGGTGCCTGGCTGGGCCTCGAACGGATTCTGCCGTTCGTTTCGGTGTTCATGCCCAACCGAGAGGAGGCGTTGGCGATCGCCGCTGTCATTGCCGGGCATCCGGTCGACGACCTGGATGAGGCTGGCGCTGTGCTCTCACTGCTGGGTTGCCGTGTCGTCGTGAAGTCTGGGGCGGATGGCGGCTACGCCTTCGATGCTGGCGCGCGGTCTGGCTGGGCTGCCGGCTTGAGCGTCGATGTGACCGACACGACCGGTGCAGGCGACAGCTTCGATGCCGGGTATCTCGCCGCGTGCATACGGGGAGTGGAGGCCGAAGACGCCCGGCTGCGCTGGGCAGCCATTGCCGGGTCTCTCTCTGTTCGCGGGATCGGCGGCACGGGGGCCCAGGCCACTGCTGCCGACATCCGCAGCACCGCGTGGGTCGTCGGGGCCTGACGAACCGCACGGTCGGACTCGGTACCAACAGGATGCCATTTGCCGAGTTCCCCACAATTGCAGCGACAGCTAAGATTTGCGACTCACGTGGCACATAGCATCATTCGAGACGGCGGTGCAAAATGGAGGAGTGATATCGGTGTCGGAACCGCAAGTGTGGACCGTTATCGGTGTGCTTGCGGCAACCCTCGTGTCGTTTGTGGCTGCGGCGCTTACGATGATCACGCGAACGGTCAACGTGCAGTTCGAACGCGTGAGCGAGAAAATCGACGTGAAAATCGATGGTTTGCGTGGAGAGCTCAAGGGTGACATGGCTGGCTTGAACGGCGAATTCAAGGGCGGACTCGGTGGGTTTCGCAATGAGATGAATGCTCGACTCGACACGCTCGATAGGGATGTTCAGGCGCTGGCGAATCGCGTGTGGGACGAAAAGCATCCATAGGGCGAACACAACTCGAGTTTGCGCGACACGCCCGGGGCAACGTAGTATTGATCTTTGGCTGAGCGGGCTCCTCCGCTCAGATCGCATGTCAACCCACCCCTTCGATAAGAACCGGTGGATGAATCATGCCGACAAGAGATCTTGGGAAGAGCATCCGCTCTTCGGTAATGATGGAGGAAAAATGGCAGCAGTCTGCCAGGTGACAGGCGCCGTTCCCGGCTTCGGTCACAACATTTCGCACTCGCACCGGCGCACCAAGCGTCGCTTCGACCCGAACATTCAGAAGAAGACGTACTTCGTTCCGTCACTTCGTCGCAACGTCACGCTCACGTTGAGCGCCAAGGGCATCAAGGTAATTGACGCTCGCGGCATCGAGTCTGTCGTGAAGGACCTCTTGGCCCGCGGGGAGAAGATCTAATGGCAAAGCAGCAGGACGTACGTCCGATCATCAAGCTTCGTTCGACGGCAGGCACCGGCTACACCTACGTGACCAAGAAGAACCGCCGCAACGACCCTGACCGTCTCGTGCTCAAGAAGTACGACCCAGTAGTGCGCAAGCACGTTGAATTCCGCGAGGAGCGGTAGAACTTATGGCTAAAAAGAGCAAGATTGCCCGCAACGAGCAGCGCAAGGTCATCGTCGAGCGGTATGCCGCTCAGCGCCTGGAACTGAAGAAGGCGCTTGTCGACCCGAACGGCACCGACGAGTCCCGCGAGGCCGCACGCGTCGGCCTGCAGAAGCTTCCCCGCAACGCATCCCCGGTGCGTCTGCGCGGTCGTGACGCCATCGATGGTCGCCCCCGTGGCTACCTGAGCAAGTTCGGCATCTCCCGTGTTCGCTTCCGCGACATGGCGCACGACGGCGAGCTGCCAGGCATCACCAAGTCGAGCTGGTAGCCACTCGCAATTCACATCCACAGGGGATGTCGGCTTCGGCCGGCATCCCCTGTGGCGTGCCTGGGAGTGTTCCGGATGCCGACACGCCGGATGTCAAAGTGGGCGAAAGGCGCGGAAATCCGCGACTTACCGCGGGATTCTGATACATTCAAGGCGGTCGAACCGACCAAACGTAACGGCCTTCGTGGCCTCAACCGTTCCACATAGAGAAGCTGTATCCACAGCAGAAGGTCCGAGGAGGACACTCAATGGCTGACAAGTCGCTGAACAAGACCGAACTCGTTGCTGCAGTTGCCGCTGCGTCCGGTCAGAGCCAGGCTGCCGTCGGAGGCGTGCTTGACGCGTTCTTCGCAACGATCGCTGACACGGTCTCCAAGGGTGGCAAAGTGACCATCCCGGGTTGGCTCGCTGCCGAGCGCACCGCGACCGCTGCTCGCACCGGCCGCAACCCGCAGACCGGTGCCGAGATCAAGATCGCCGCTGGCCACCGTGTCAAGCTGACGGCTGGCTCGAAGCTGAAGGCTTCCGTCAAGTAGCTTTCGCTCTGACGCAAGAGGATGCCGGTGCGCCGGCATCCTCTTTTGCGTTTCCGCGCTGCGGGATCCCTTCAGCTCCACCGCCAACCCTCGCTCGCAGGCTCGCTCGGCGCTGGGGTCGCAGGATTGCTGCGCAATCCTTCTAAGCTCCACCGC
>DATMTC010000155.1:0-4135 GCA_035565115.1 Microbacteriaceae bacterium
ACGACGGGTGCCGTGCGCGCATCCATCGCCCGCATTCAGAGCGAGGTGAGCGGCCTCAGCGGGCAGCTCACGGGGCTGCAGGGCACCTGGACGGGCCAGGCGGCAACAGCGTTCCAGAGCGTGGTCAGCGAGTGGCACGGCACGCAGTTGCGTGTTGAGGAAGTGCTGGCATCGATCAATCAAGCGCTCGCACAGGCCGGTCAGCAGTACGCCGAGATTGAAGCCGCGAACGCGCGGTTGTTCGCTCACTGAGCATTGCGGATGCCCGCGGCATCAACGACGATGGGCGCCTCCCGAAGGAGACGCCCATCGTATGAATCGATCCGGACTAGAAGTCCATGCCACCCGTGGGGTCGCCACCGGCAGGAGCCGGGTTCCTCTCCGGCTTGTCGGCGACAACTGCCTCGGTGGTGAGGAACAGACCGGCGATCGATGCGGCGTTCAGCAGCGCTGAACGGGTCACCTTCACCGGGTCGTTGATGCCCTCGGCGAGCATGTCGACGTACTCACCAGTCGCGGCGTTCAGTCCGTGGCCGACAGGAAGGTTGCGCACCTTCTCGACGACAACGCCCGGCTCGAGGCCCGAGTTGAGCGCGATCTGCTTGAGCGGAGCCTCGATGGCGACGCGCACGATGTTGGCGCCCGTTGCCTCGTCTCCGGTCAAATTGAGCTTCTCGAACGCAACCTTGCCAGCCTGGATGAGCGCGACGCCACCACCGGCGACAATGCCCTCTTCAACGGCTGCCTTCGCGTTGCGAACGGCGTCCTCGATGCGGTGCTTGCGCTCCTTGAGCTCAACCTCGGTCGCGGCGCCTGCCTTGATGACAGCGACACCGCCGGCGAGCTTCGCCAGGCGCTCCTGCAGCTTCTCACGGTCGTAGTCGCTGTCGGTGTTCTCGATCTCGCTGCGGATCTGGGCAACACGGCCCGCGATCTGCTCGGCATCGCCGGCGCCCTCAACGATTGTGGTCTCATCCTTGGTGATGACGACCTTGCGGGCCGAACCAAGAAGGTCGAGAGTCACGTTCTCAAGCTTAAGGCCGACCTCTTCGCTGATGACCTGACCACCGGTGAGGATGGCGATGTCCTGCAGCTGAGCCTTGCGGCGGTCGCCGAAGCCAGGAGCCTTCACGGCAACCGACTTGAAGATGCCGCGGATCTTGTTCACGACCAGCGTGGCCAGAGCCTCGCCATCGACGTCCTCAGCGATGATCAGAAGCTGCTTGCCAGCCTGGATCACCTTGTCGACGATCGGCAGCAGGTCCTTGATGTTCGAGACCTTCGAGTTGACGATCAGGATGTACGGGTCTTCGAACACCGCTTCCTGACGGTCGGGGTCCGTGACGAAGTACTGCGACAGGTAGCCCTTGTCGAAGCGCATTCCCTCGGTGAGCTCGAGCTCGGTGCCGAACGTGTTCGACTCCTCGACCGTGACAACACCTTCCTTGCCCACCTTGTCGATGGCCTCGGCGATGATCGCGCCGATCTCAGCGTCTGCCGCGGAGATCGATGCTGTTGCAGCGATCTGCTCCTTGGTCTCGACCTCCTTGGCGTTCGCGATGAGCTCTGCCGTCACGGCGGCCGTCGCCTTCTCGATGCCACGCTTCAGCGTGATCGGGTCGGCACCGGCTGCAACGTTACGCAGACCCTCGCGCACAAGCGCCTGGGCAAGAACGGTAGCGGTCGTCGTTCCGTCGCCCGCGACGTCATCCGTCTTCTTGGCGACCTCCTTGACGAGCTCGGCACCGATCTTCTCGTATGGGTCGTCGAGCTCGATCTCCTTGGCGATTGAAACGCCGTCGTTGGTGATCGTGGGAGCTCCCCACTTCTTCTCCAGCACAACGTTGCGACCACGCGGGCCAAGCGTCACCTTCACGGTGTCGGCCAGAATGTTCAGGCCACGCTCGAGGCCGCGTCGTGCTTCCTCGTCAAAAGCAATGATCTTTGCCATTTTTGTCTCTCGTCCCTCCCGGACGTTACGCGAAAGATTCAGGTAATTAGCACTCGAGTTGATCGAGTGCTAAACCGATTCTGGCACTCAGCCTATGAGAGTGCAAGTGGAGCAAAGTCTTTTCAGCTTGCCCTGCAGTTCGCGAGCGTTAACGTGCCAGAGGTGCCGCCCGCTTTGCGGACGACACCCCTGCGCTGTTTTCCTTAGGTTATGCCAGACGCACCGACTCGGCCTGCGGACCTTTGTTGCCGCTTCCGACCTCGAACACGACCTGCTGACCCTCTTCAAGAACCTTGTATCCGCTCATGTCGATCGCAGAGTAGTGGACGAACACGTCCTGCCCTCCGTCATCGACGGTGATGAAGCCATAGCCCTTTTCAGCGTTGAACCATTTGACGGTTCCGTTCGCCATTGATTACTCCAATTGCCCTCTTTGTTCAGCGCATGCGGACGCGCGACACGCCGTTAGATCCAGATCATAATGGAGGACGAGCGCGCGCAGTCAAGCTGTTTCCAGATTGAGACATTTGAGTCGACCCAGCGACGCTTATGAAAGTACTGTGCTTGGTTAGGAAGCTGGCGGCTTGTAATCGCTGCCGATGACAACAGTGATGTCGGCACCGCTGTCAACGTAGACCTGCGTCTGGGCGATCGTTGAGCCAGGCAGGGACTGGGCAACGCCAAGTGCTGCTGCCTTGTTGGCTTCGTCCGAGTAGTAGACGACCGTCTTCGTGATGGTCGTGTCATTCGCGTTCGCAGTCGCGACATTCTGCCATCCAGCGCTCTGCAGCGTCTTCGCCACGCTGGTTGCAGCACCGTCGATCGTCGTTCCGTTGAGAACTGTCACCTTAAGGGACGGGTTCACCGTTGGCGTGATCGTCGGGGTCGGCGTCGGTGTCACCGTCGGAGTCGCCGTCGTCGTACTGGGGAACGGGTTCTTGAAGTTGATGTTGCCATTAATTAGGAACAGGCCGAAAATGCCGGCGCCGATGAGAACGACCGTTGCAAGCGCCGACCAGCCGAACCACATCCAGCCCCGGCCCTTCTTGCGCGGAGCGCGGTGAGCACCGACACGCTCAAGGTCGTCTGGGATCACATCGAAGCGATCCTTGGGAAAAGTTTCAGCCATCGTTCCGTCTGTTGTATGGGTTAGTCGGTGTACAGCGTGCGGGCGGCCCGAGCCGCGAGCCGCGCATCTCGCGCGCGCTGCAACCGCTTCACCAACATTGGATCGTGCACAAGTGCTGCCGGGGTGTCGATCAAAACGCCGAGCACTTGATAGTACCTGGCAGACGAGAGACCGAACTCGTCGCGGATCGCCTGCTCCTTGGCGCCCGCGTGCAGCCACCACTGTCGCTCGAAGTCCAGGATGGCTGCGTCGCGTTCGGACAACGTCGACGATGCGCCATGCGGTGTCGCCTCGTCGTGCCCGTGTGCGTTGTCTGCCATCGTCCCGCTTTTCGAAAAGTCTGGTTTCCTCGACGCATCCTATTCGCGCGCGGCTGTGCATTGCCCGAAGCAGGCCAGCCGGTCGCGGATTGCCGGCATCCGCCTGTGCGTCGTTCGTAACATTGGAATGTGACCGGCGCATCGACTGTTTAGTCTTAACGGTGGGGCGTGGCCCCGAACGCACATCTGGTGAAAGGACGAACGCAGATGACATACTCCGTGTCGAAGACCGAGGAACAGTGGCGAGAAGAGCTGGGCCCCGAGAAGTATGCAACGCTTCGTCAGGCCGCGACGGAACGCCCGTGGACCGGTGAACTCCTCGACGAGTCTCGTGCCGGTCTCTACACGTGCGGCGCATGCGGGAACGAACTGTTCAAGAGCGGCACGAAGTTCGATTCGAACTGCGGATGGCCGAGTTTTTATGAGTCTGTGAACCCTGAGGCCGTCGAACTCATCGAAGACACCAGCCTGGGGATGGTGCGCACAGAGGTGCGCTGCGCACGCTGCGGATCCCATCTTGGTCACGTCTTCGACGACGGGTTCGGCACACCGACAGGCGACCGCTATTGCATGAACTCACTTGCCCTTGGGTTCACCCCGGCCGAGGAGAACACGTCGGCCGACTCGCAGCAGAGCGCGTGAGCGAAGACGCCGGCGTTTCCGGCCTGGCGGCGGCGATGGCCGCGCGGCGCTCATACTCGCGCGTGACCGGCGATGCGCCGTCGCATGAGGAAC
>DATMTC010000156.1:0-3941 GCA_035565115.1 Microbacteriaceae bacterium
GGTCGACATCTCGCGAATCCCGGTGACCGCCATCTCCAACGTGCGCGGAATGGGTGTCGCACTCATCGCCAGGATGTCGACGTTCGTCTTCAGCTTCTTGAGCGCATCCTTATGCTCGACGCCGAACCGCTGCTCCTCGTCGATGATCACCAGACCGAGATTCTTGATGACGATGCCGTCGGCAAGCAGGCGGTGCGTTCCGATGACGACATCCACCGTTCCGTCTGCAAGCCCCTTGATCGTCTCGCGTGCCTCACGGTCGGTCTGGAAGCGGCTGAGCGCGCGCAGATGCACAGGGAACCCGGCGAACCGCTCCTGGAAGGTCTCGAAGTGCTGCTTGACGAGCAGTGTCGTCGGCACAAGCATGATCACCTGTTTGCCGTCCTGTACAGCCTTGAATGCCGCGCGAACAGCGATCTCGGTCTTGCCGAATCCGACGTCGCCCGAGATGAGCCTGTCCATCGGGATCGGCCGTTCCATGTCGGCCTTCACCTCGTCGATTGTCTGTAGTTGGTCCGGCGTCTCGACGAACGGGAAGGCCTCTTCGAGCTCCCGCTGCCACGGCGTGTCAGGGGCGAAAGCGTGGCCCTTGCTCGCCATCCGCGCCGAATACAGCTTCACGAGTTCGACGGCGATATCACGCACGGCCTTGCGCGCGCGCCCCTTCGCTTGCGACCAATCGATGCCGCCCATCTTGCTGAGCGCTGGCGCCTCTCCCCCGACGTAACGCGTGAGCAGATCCAACTGGTCGGTCGGCACATACAACTTGTCGCCTGGATAGCCACGCTTCGACGGCGCATACTCCAGAACGAGGTATTCACGCTTCGTCTTCACCGGGTTGCGGCCACCGCTCGAGACCTCACGTTGCGTGAGCTCAACGAACTTGCCGATGCCGTGCGTTTGATGCACGACGTAGTCGCCTGCCTTCAGCTGCAGTGGATCGACGACGTTCTTGCGCCGCGTGGCCAGCTTTTTGACCTGCCGGGAGTCGTATCCGATCGTCCGCCCATAGAACTCGGTCTCTCCGATCAGCGCCAGTTTGGCGCTCGGCATCTCGAAGCCGTGATCGATGGATGCTCGCACCAGGTATGCGACGCCGGACTCGGCGTCCTCGGGATAGTCATCGACAGGGCGGGCAGCAAGTCCGCTCTCGCCGAGCACGTCGGCTGCTCGCTCGACGAGACCGGCTCCGGCGGCAGCGATCACCACCCGCCAGCCGTCTTTCAGCAGCTCACCGACGTGGTCGAGGGCGCCTGCGACGTTGCCCTGGAAGCTGGGCACGGCATCCGCGTTGATTCTGATCGTGAGGTGCTCTTCGATCGTTCGTTCCTCTGGCAGCACCTCTCCTGAGTCGAAGCTCGTGAGGGTCCACCACGGGTGCGCGGCCGCGCGCTCGCCCGGCCGGCTGAGTTTCACCGAGTCGCGCAGGGCAGCCAGCGTCATGAAGTCGCCTGACTCGAGGTCGATGGGTGCTGCAGCACCGACTGTTGCTGCGCTCCACGCCGCTGCAAGGAACTCCCGGTTGGTCTCGGCCAGGCTCACGGCACGGCTTGCGACCCGCTCAGGGGAGATGACGGCAACGGCAGCGCCATCCGGCAGGTAGTCGGTCAGCGGCACGAGCCGGTCGACGAGCGCTGGTGCAAGCGACTCCATCCCTTCAACGGGGATGCCTTCTGCGATCTTCTCGAGGATGCCAGTCAGGTTCGGGAACTCATGCTGCATCTCGCGGGCACGCTGTCGCACAGTGGGGCTGAGCAGAAGTTCCCTGGCGGGGGCGAGAGCAACGTCTTTCACCTCGTGCGGCAGGGAACGTTGATCGGCGACGGAGAACGCCCGAATCTGTTCGACCTCGTCGCCGAAGAAGTCGACGCGATATGGGTGCTCGGCAATGGCGGGGAACACGTCGAGGATTCCGCCGCGCACCGCGAACTCGCCGCGGCGGGTAACCATGTCGACGCGGCTGTACGCCAGGTCGACCAGCTGCACGGCGATGGCGCTCAGATCGTTGCCCCGGCTGCCGACGGACAGCTCGATCGGCGCGAGCTCAGCCAGATTGTCGGCGAGCGGCTGCAGCGCTGCTCGCACGGATGCTGTCAGCACGATCGGTCGTTCAGGCTTACCGGAGCGCGCAGACTCTCCCCACTCGCGCAAACGCCTCAGTGCATCAAGCCGTCGTCCGACGATTTCGGCGCTGGGGCTGAGTCGCTCGTGTGGCAGGGTCTCCCAGGCAGGAAAATCGATGATGTCTGCGCCGGGGAGCATGCCGGCGAGCGTCTCCCTGACGCTTTCGGATTCCCGACCGGTGGCGGTGATCACCAAGAGCGCTTGCTCGCGCGGCGCGCGTTTGCCGAGCAGGCCGGCGAGAAGCGGTGCACGGAGCCCGTCTGTCAGTGAGAAGTCTGCGTCGCGCGCCGCGGATGCGAGGGCGTCGTCAAATGTCTGGGCGCGCGAAAGCGCACGGGTTAAGCCCTCGAGTATCACTCGCACAAGTTTACGGCGCACCACCGACACCGTTGCGACACCGTCTGTCGGCCATGCTGCAGAAATTGATTCGCGTTGTCGGGAATACCTGCCCTTTACATGCGTTTGCATACGAGTACGCCCGGATCCGACCGATCCGATATCCGTCGAACCACTATCAAGGAGAACACCTATGACCGCGACGCTCGCCACTACCGACATTCCCGGCTACAGGGCAGGCACCTGGACCATCGACAACGCACACAGTGAGGTCGGTTTCAGCATCCGTCACCTCATGATCAGCAAGGTTCGGGGCAAGTTTCAGAACTTTAACGCCACCTTCGTCACCGCCGAGAACCCGCTGGAGTCGAGCGTGACAGCGTCAGCCGAGGTGGCATCCGTCAGCACGAACGACGAGAACCGCGACGCGCACCTGCGCACAGGCGACTTCTTCGAGGCAGAAAAGTACCCGACGATCGACTTCGTCTCGACGGGCGTTCGAGTTGTCGACGGTGACTACAAGGTCGACGGCAACCTGACGATCAAGGGCGTGACGCTTCCTGTGACGTTCGACTTCGAGTTCGGTGGATTCGGCACAGACCCGTACGGCAATTACAAGGCCGGCGCGACGGCGCAGGCGGTCGTGAACCGTGAAGAGTTCGGCCTGATGTACAACGCAACGCTCGAGACCGGTGGAGTGCTTCTCGGCGAGAAGGTCACCATCACCCTCGACCTGCAGGCGAAGCTCGAGAGCGAGTAACTCGCAGCACGCACGAGCGCAACACGCACGAATTCAGGTGAGACGCCCCGCCAGCCGGATAATCCGGTCGGCGGGGCGTTTCACCTGAATTCCGGTCACGTCTCGACGGTCACTTATCGACAGTGTGGAACCGCAGCTGCGCCGCCGAGAGCCCATCGGATGCGATCTGTTCGACCGCGTCCGCGGCATCCGTTATCAGCGACGGCAGGGCAGCGCGCTCATCTTTGGTGAACGCACGAAGCACATGATCGGCGGCCTGTCTGCTGCCCGGTGGCCTGCCGACGCCGACCCGCACCCTGATGAATTCACCGGTGCCGATCGCCGCGATGATGTCGCGCACACCGTTGTGGCCGCCATGCCCGCCGCCGAACTTGAGCTTGAGTGTGTCGAACGGAATGTCAAGCTCGTCCTGCAGCACGATCAATCGTTCAGGGCCGAGCGAGTAGAAGCGCAGCAGTTGCGCGACAGGTCCGCCAGACACGTTCATGTATGTGTTCGGCTTGGCAAGCACGAACCGAGGACCACCGGGGGCCGTTCGGCCCTCCGCGACGATTGCGTTCGTCTTATGAGACTTGAACGTAGCGGATGCGCGGCGCGCAAGTTCGTCGAGCACCATGCGGCCCACGTTGTGGCGGGTGTTCGCATATTCGAGCCCCGGATTGCCAAGGCCAACCACCAACCAGACGTCGTCGCTCATCGCTCCATCAGATCACGAAAGGTG
>DATMTC010000157.1:0-3036 GCA_035565115.1 Microbacteriaceae bacterium
GCCGTGCTTGTCGGCCTCGTGTTATGGGTTGCTGCCCTCGTCGTCCTCTGCTTCTTCGTCGGTGTCTTGACCGGCGCGGACGCCATCTGGGTGTTCTGGACCGCCGTCGCCGGTGTCGCCCTCGGCATCGTCGGACTCGTCTTCCTGCAGTTCAAGCGTCGCTAGCTCGACACCGGTGATGTCGTCGGACTCGAACTGCTCGTCGCCGTCATAGTCGTCGTCATCTGCCCGCTCGTGCAGAGCATCAATGTCGACACCGTCGATGTCGCCGTCGTCAACCTCGTCGCTGTCCACATCGTCGAGGTCATCGTCTTCGTCATCGGCCGCTGCGTCGTCGGACTCTGAGTTCGGCTCGGACGCCCGCGCCGCTTCCTGCGAAGCCTGATACTCGGCAAGGCGTTCCGACCACGGCACCCAGTCGGGAGCCAAAAGCGCCCCGTCCCCTGGCATCAACTCGGCCTCAAGGACGCTAGGCGCAGAACCATCGTCCACGCGAGCGAGCGAAACAGTCCAATACCAGTCCGGATATCCGAGCATGGTGCACTCGAACAGCAGCGACAGCAGGTGTTCACCCTCGACGATGTGCCCGGCAGGCGCCCCGATCGTCGACTCTGGTGTGATCTCGAGCAATGCAGCGCGCGCAACGTCGACGGATGCCAGCAGTACGTCGTCTGCCACGGCCGGTCGTGCAGGCGCCTCTGTCGTTGGTTCAGGCTCAGTCGCCTCGGCGGACTCAGGCGCCTCTGTCGCTGGCGCAGGCGCCTCGGTCGCTGACTCAGGGTCGGTCACCGGCTGTTCGGAGGTCTGTGGCAGCGCGAACGGGTCGGTGTCAGGCATCCAGTTCGTCCGCAACCCTGCGAAGCATCGCAGCGATCTTGCGTCCGTGAGCGTTGTCGGGGTACTTGCCGCGCTTGAGGTTCGTTCCGATGCCGTCGAGCAGCTTCACGAGGTCCTCGACGATGATCGACATGTCGTCTGCTGACTTGCGGCTCATCTTCGCCAGGCTCGGCGGAGCATCCAGCACACGCACCGAGAGCGCCTGCGCGCCCCGTTTGCCGTCCGCGATCCCGAATTCGAGTCGGGTACCCGCCTTCACAACGACACCTGCGGGCAGTGCGGAGGCGTGCAGAAACACCTCCTGGCCATCATCGGAGCTGATGAAGCCAAAACCCTTGTCGTCGTCGTAGAACTTGACCTTGCCGGTAGGCATGGGAACCTCTTTCAGTGGGGGATCTCGTGTCCAACCTCAATTATCCTTGATTTCGTGACTGACGAGACCCCACGCCCTGCCTCGAGGCTTCAACGCGTCCTGGCCTACATCATCGGCGGGCTTGTCATCCTGTCGGTCGCGGCCATTGTGGCGGTGATCGTGGGCACCTGGCTCGGCGCTGGAGGCGATCAGGGCTCGGGCAAAGGCATTTGGCCCGCGGTCTTCTTCACCCCGCTGATCGGGCTGCCCGTGGCGTTCGTGCTGATGATCATCTTGCTGGTCGTCAGTCTGATCGGGCGAGGCAAGCAGAACCGCGAAACCCGCAGATGAGGGCCAGCACGGTGCGTGCAGACGAGGTTCTGGGGCTCTGATGACCAGCACGCTCGCGCTTGCTGTGCGGCTTGGCGAGCTCGATGACGCGAGCTTGCGGGCCGTCATCACCGGGCGCGGCGTCAATCCCGCGCGGATCGACGACCTGTTCGACCTGGCTGAGGCATTGCTTGATGCGGCAAGCGTGCAGTCGGCACTGGCCGCACTCGACCGGCCGACTCTTGCTGTGCTCGCACGGATTGCAGAAGACGGCGCGACGACACCGGATGCGATCGGCCGCGCGATCGGATGGGCCGGCGCCAATCTGGACACGATTGGCGAAGCCGTTCGCAACCTTGCCGATCTGCTTCTGATCGTCGAGTCCGACGCCGGACTCGCGGCATACGATGC
This sequence comes from Microbacteriaceae bacterium, assembly GCA_035565115.1. Classification (GTDB taxonomy): domain Bacteria; phylum Actinomycetota; class Actinomycetes; order Actinomycetales; family Microbacteriaceae; genus Rathayibacter_A. The sequence continues at coordinate 1,931 of DATMTC010000157.1, forward strand.
GGTGCGGGACCGATTGGCGGCGTGGCCAAGCGAGGGCCTTCCGTCCACCGCAGAGCTTGCAGATTCTCCCGCGCCGACGGCTTTGGCTTCCGTGCCGTTCACCGAAGCACGATTCGTCGACCAGCGCTCGGCGGAGCGGGCGTTCGGCACCGTAGGGGCCGTCTCGGAGCTGCTAGGCGAATTGGAGCGCGAGCCGGCGCGCGAACTGCAGAAGGGCGGCCTCGCGCTGCCTGACGCTCGACGGATTGCCACGGCGACGGGTGCAACAAACGATGAGGTCCCGATCGTGCTGTGGTGCGCAGAGCACGCAGGACTCGCGGCTCGAGAAGGACCGGCCTGGCTCGCTACGACAGAGGCCGCACGCTGGGCATCGCTGCCAACCCAGGACCGCTGGTCCGCGCTGGCCTCCGGATGGCTGCGCGCCATGTCGCACGACATCCGCTCGCTGTTGTCACTGCGTGCACACGCCGATTGGGGGGACGGGCTGCGTGCGTATGCGTCGTGGTTGTACCCAGCGGCCGGCCCGGCGTTGGCGCAGCGGATCGACCTGTTCACCTCGGCGGCCGAACTGCTCGGCATCACTGTCTCGCGCGGGCCGACGCGGGCGGGTGTCGCCCTGCTCGAAGACGGGGTCGGCGTGGCGGCCACCACGATGAGCGAACGGTTTCCAACCGAAGTGGACCGCGTCTATCTGCAGCACGACCTGTCGATCGTCTCCCCTGGTCCGCTGAACCCGGCAGTCGATACGCGCCTGCGCAGCATTGCCGACGTTGAGTCGCGCGCGCTCGCCGCGACGTACCGTGTGTCGGCGTCGAGCGTCACCCGGGCTATCTCCGCCGGTGAGACGGCGTCGAGTCTGCGCGAATTCCTCGAGAGCATCTCCCTGACAGGCATCCCCCAGCCCCTCGACTATTTGATCGCAGAGACCGCGTCACGCTATGGCCGGGTGCGGGTGGCGGCCGTCGAAGACGACGCAACACATCGCGGGGTGCGCACTCGCGTGCACTCCCCTGACGTGCAACTGCTCGAGGCGATCGGCATCGACCAGTCTCTGACGTCTCTCGGGTTGGTGCCAGCTGAGCCATTGGCGCAGAGCCATGAGCTTC
>DATMTC010000158.1:0-16780 GCA_035565115.1 Microbacteriaceae bacterium
CCGGGCATCCGCACTTTCGTCCCGACCGCCCGCCGAGCGATAGTTGTTCCGCCGATTGATGGTGCATCTGCGCCATCAATCGGCGGAAAAACTATCGCCGGGTGACGTCATCATGCGCCGGGCACTCGGATGTCGTGGGTCGTGTCAGCGGCGCGCATCCGCGGGTTTGGCAATTGGGCAGCGCACACCGTATGCTTGTGCGTCGGTAGTCATGCGGCCGAGAGGCCACACGGCCCCATCGTTTAGCGGCCTAGGACGCCGCCCTTTCACGGCGGTAGCACGGGTTCGAATCCCGTTGGGGCTACGGACTACTAAACTAAAAACAAATAGCGAGGCCCTGTAGCGCAGTTGGTTAGCGTGCCGCCCTGTCACGGCGGAGGTCGCGGGTTCAAGTCCCGTCAGGGTCGCTGGTGAGAAGCCCTTTCGAAAGAGAGGGCTTCTTTTCCAGAGTACGGATTTATTCGCACTCGGCTCTGTAGCTCAGTTGGTAGAGCGTTCGACTGAAAATCGAAAGGTCACCGGATCGATGCCGGTCGGAGCCACTGCCCCGTTTCCAGGCTTCTACTGGGAGCGGGGCTTTTTCGTGCCCACGCGTGCAGTGGTCATGAAGGTCGCTTGACCACATTTTGACCACAACTGATTTGGCGGCATCGGCATCGAACGCGACCGCTGCGGTGAAAACCCGCTGGGAACGCGTTCGCCCCTCACCTACGCAGGACCGAACACACCTCACATATGTGAGGCACCCGCGGCCATCGCCACGAAACACCGCGCAGAGAGTTGCGAGCGCTGAGATCGCTCATCGTGCCACGCTCTCGAGCCACTGCGCGAACGTCTGGCTGGCCAGCTGGGTGCCGGGCGCGGGCAGAAGTGAGCCGTCGCGCATGCCTCGCCCCCAGGCACCCGGGATCGAGATCTGCAGAACCGGTCGTGACTTCCCGGTCGCCGCGAGGTATGTCTTGACCAGGTCGGCCATGCGTTCCTCCTGCGGGCCGGCAAGGTCTGGTACGAGCCCGCGCGGCTCACCCAGGGCGATTTCCACCAGCTCGGCAGCGACTTCGGATGCCGCGATCGGCTGGGATCGCATCGTCGGCACAACCTGAAGCGGTCCCACCTTGCCGTGGTGCACGAGTTGGGCTGCGAACTCGTAGAACTGAGTGGTGCGCAACAGCGACCAGCCACCCGCCTGGGACGTCAGAAGTTGCTCCTGCACCGCTTTGCCTGCGTAGTAGTTGGCGTTGACCTTCGCGGCTCCGATCACCGAGAGTGCGACATGGTGCGGGATCCCGGCGTGGCGCTCGGCGGCGAGCAGGTTGCGTGTCGCGGTGCCGAAGAAGTGCACCGACTCCTTTGTCGACGCAGCGCTGGTCGCCGAGACGTCGATCACGGACGACACGCCAACCAAGGCTGCGGCAAGTCCGTCACCAGAGATCACGTCGACCCCGGTCGAACGACTGATCACCACGGGCTCGTGACCTGCCGCACTGACCGCGTTCACCACATGCGTGCCGACGGCTCCTGTTCCGCCTGCGACTGCGATCCTCATCGTGCCACCTCCGCGATCGGCGTCGCAGGCAGCAGCTTTCGAGAAGGCGCTGCCAGGATGATGCCCAACGCGGCGCTGACGCCAAGACTCACGATGTTGCCGACGATATCGAGAACAGAACCCTCGAGGTGCAGCACGTGGTAGCCGAAGTGCAACACGCCGAACACGGCCCAACCCAGGCCCGCGATGCGCCCAGGAAGTGCGCTCCGGCTGAAGAGGGCGACGATGCTCACGACAGAGAGCGCGAGGTAGAAGCTGCCAACGTCGCGGATGAGATGCTCGTTGTACGCACCGTCGACGTCGATCCAGTGCAGGCCGAACCCCGGGAACGACGCGTAGAACTGCTCTGGGAAGAAGTCAGCCCAGATCCCGGTATAGAGGCCGAGCACCGCGGCGAAGATCAGCAGGATGCGACGGAAGAGAGTGTTCATACCCTGCAAGACCACGTGGGCGTGCGAAATGTGAGGAGTCAATGTGTCATCGACCTCACACATCGTGCGCGTGCCCGGTCATAGTGGGAAAAGGAGGATCCGATGTCCGACTCCGAAAACGAGCCAACTGCCGAACCCGGCAACGCGACCGCAGGTGTCGACGCCGACGTTCTCGGCGAGCGCCGCCACCTGATGTCGTTGGGGTTCCGGATGCTCGGCACCGTTGCTGAGGCCGAGGATGCCGTGCAAGAGACGTACACGCGCTGGTACCGGATGAGCCAGGCCGAGCGCGATGCGATCGAGGTGCCCCGCGCATGGTTGACCCGGGTTGCCAGCCGGGTGTGCCTCAACGCGCTCAGCTCCGCCCGCAAGCGCCGAGAGCGCTACGTGGGCCCGTGGCTGCCGGAGCCCGTGCCAGCGTTCGCGTTCAACGACCCATCGGGGACATCCGCCGGAAACCCGCTTGACCGGGTCACCCTCGACGACTCGATCAGCACTGCGCTCCTCGTCGTGCTGGAATCGATGACCCCGGCCGAGCGAGTCGCGTTCGTGCTGCACGATGTCTTCGCGATGCCGTTCGACGAGATCGCACAGGTCGTCGGGCGCACCCCTGCCGCGTGTCGCCAACTCGCGACATCCGCTAGGCGCCGCGTGCAGCAGAGTCGCAGTCGTCAAGTGCCACCGGACGAGCACGACCGTGTGGTGAAGGCGTTTGCGGCGGCCGCACGCGACGGCGACATTGCCGGACTCATCGCAGTCCTCGACCCGGAGGTCGTGTTGCGCTCGGACGGTGGCGGTGTCGTGACAGCCGCCCGCAATCCGGTTTACGGCCAAAGCAAGGTCGCGCGCTTTCTGTTCGGCGCGCTCACCAAAAACCCACACGCCGAGGTGCTGGAGCAGGAAACCCCGGACGGACTGGGTTTCGCACTGTGGGAAGAGGGGCGCATCATCGGCGTCGTCACTCTCGAGGTCGTTGCCGGGCTTGTCGCCAACGTGCGCATGGTGCTCAACCCAGACAAGCTCTCGCTCTGGAATTAGGGTGCCTCGGGCCGGTACGCCATCGGGAACCGGCTCGCCTCACATCGTGATGCCCTGCGGTCCTGTTGATCAGAAGCGTTCATCGGCATCGACCGCTATGTCGTCACGTTCACCAAGCATCGGGATCTGGTCGCCAACACGTTCGTCGAGCAGATGCACGGATGGCGGAAAGTCGCTGCCCGTCTGATCGGTTTCGACGGCGCATACCTGCGCTTCGTCGGCGATCTAACCACTGAACGGTGGACGCATGGCGAGATGGTTGAGTCGCACAGCGACGAGGCGATCTGGGAGCTCATGTACTTCGGCAAGGCGCGTTCTAAATGACGGGGGTTTCTTGCTGACTACAGTCGGTCGCGCCATTGTCAGCGCTGCCGCGGCTCGCGCTCGCGCGTGACGATCAAACCCGTGGATTATGACGACTCGCGGATGATCAGCTCAAAACCGGCCCGTTCATTTCGTCCCGGCCCGGTATGCCCCGCGATGCGGTCGACGAGCATCTCGACCGCTCGTCGACCGATCATCTCCTTGTCTGGCGATACGCTCGTGAGAGACGGCATGGCGTATCGGCCATCCTCGATGTCGTCGAAACCGACGAACGCGACATCCCGCGGAATGTCAAACCCGCGCTCCCATGCCGCGCGCATCGCCCCGAGCGCAAGCAGATCGTTGAAACACAAGACGCCGTCCGGTGGATCATCCCGCTCGAGCATCGCACGCATCGCCTGCGCGCCGCTCTCTCTTGTGTATTCCACTCGCGTCATGTAACGAAATGGGTCGAGTCCGGCGCGCTCCATGGCCGCAATGAATCCCGCTTCGCGCTGCGCTGTGGTCCCCGCGTCGCGCAATTGACGGCCGATCGCGGCGATGCGGGTGCGTCCCGTTTCGATGAGGTGCGTCGTCGCAACGTCCGCGGCCGCGACGCCGTCGACCGAGATCTGGTCAACACCGGGGCCGTAATCCTCTTCGCCCAGCAGAACGACCGGCTGCGAAGCTGCGCCAGTCTCTACGTCGGCGGCCGTCAGGTTGAGGGCATTGAGCAGGACCCCATCGAAAGTCGATGAGAGCGAGCCGCCGGAGAGCGCCGCGCGCTCGCGTTGTGGGTCGCCGCTCGTCTGATCGACGACGAGCGTCATCGATCGCTTATCCAACTCCGAGATGAGCGATCTAGCCAGGTCGGAAAAGTACGGAATGTCCAGGTCAGGTATCACAAAGGCGATGAGGCCGGTGCGGCGTGTACGCAACCCCCGAGCGTGAGCGTTGGGTCGGTAACCAAGCTCGTCGATCACGGCCTGTACCCGTTTTCGGGTATCCGCGCCGACGCGGCCAGGCAGATTGACGACGTCCGAAACTGTGCGCTGAGACACGCCGGCCACCCTGGCCACGTCCCGTGCCGTCACGGCCATCGGAAACCTCCCATTGCTGTAACAAGCCCACCTAGATACAGCCCTGGCGCTCATCCTATGGCGCGACGCGCTTGCTGATGTCGCTCAATCACGAGTTTGCAACCGGTTGCCAAAATTCCTTGTGCTACGTAGCACAAGAGTGTTAGCGTCGCTGACGTCCTCACCGAACTCAGACGTCAAAGGAGATGCGCATCGTGCCACCCATCACTATTTGGATCATTAGGGGGGTCGGATGAGTGCCCTAAATGAACTTCGAACGCTCAAGACTCCGAAAGGAATGAAGCGAGTTCGAAACAAGGCCGATTTTCGCGACAACAAGGCGGCTCTCGTCTTCCTGACCCCCTGGATCATCGGAATTGTCGCGATCACACTCGGCCCGATAGTCGCCTCGTTCTACCTGTCTTTCACGGACTACAACCTGCTGCAGAGCCCGAACTTCACGGGGCTGACGAACATTGAACGCATGCTGCAGGATTCAGATCTAGCAAGCTCGCTTTTCGTTACATTGATCTACGTCGTCGTGTCGGTCCCTCTGCAATTGGCCGTCGCGCTGGCCATCGCGGTGCTGTTGGACCGAGGGATGCGTGGACTGTCGTTCTATCGCTCGGTTCTGTACCTGCCGTCGCTACTCGGCGGTAGTGTCGCCATCGCGGTGCTGTGGCGCCTGGTGTTCGGAGGCGACGGTCTGCTGAACGCGTTCTTGGCCATTTTCGGAATCCATGGGCCATCGTGGATCGGATCGCCGAACACCGCACTGAGCACCTTGATCGTTTTGCATGTCTGGACGTTCGGTGCCCCGATGGTGATCTTCCTCGCCGGGCTCCGCCAGATTCCGGCGGAATTCTACGAGGCAGCGTCGACCGATGGTGCGAGCAAGTGGAGACAGTTCAGGTCGATCACGTTGCCATTGCTCAGCCCCATCGTGTTCTTCAACCTGGTGCTCGGCATCATTGGCGCTTTTCAGTCGTTCACCCAGGCCTACGTCGTTTCCAACGGCTCGGGCGGCCCGGCAAATTCGACACTCTTCATCAGTTTGTACCTGTACCAGAAGGCGTTCGGCAGCCTCCAGATGGGATACGCATCCGCAATTGCCTGGCTGCTGTTGGTGCTAGTCGGAGCCGCAACGGCAATCAACTTCTGGGCCTCAAAGTATTGGGTTTTCTACGATGACTAATCAACAGACCATCTTGCGACCTACCGCGTCTACGCCTCCGTCTGGTCGATCAGCGGACGTCACCAAGAGGGACGCCGCGCGCTCGGCGCTGTTGCGTCGGCAACGGCTTGGCAGCATCGGTAAACACACGCTGCTCATCATTTTGAGCCTCGTCATGCTGTATCCGGTGCTGTGGATGGTCGTGAGTTCGTTGCGGCCGGACGGGTACATATTCAACAATCCGAGCCTCCTGCTGAACACGTTCGAGTACAAGAATTTCACGAACGGATGGAACGCGCTGCAGCAACCGTTCGGCACCTATCTGTTGAACTCGGCGATCATCGTTATCGGGGCGATCCTGGGCAATCTCTTCAGCTGCTCACTTGCCGCATACGCATTCGCGCGATTGAGCTTCAGGTTCAAGCGCCTAGCGTTCGCCGGAATGCTCGTCACCATGATGCTTCCGCTTCAGGTTCTGATCATCCCGCAGTATGTGATCTATTCGCAGGTCGGGTGGATCAACACATTCCTGCCATTGATCGTGCCGAAGTTCCTCGCCACCGACGGATTCTTCGTCTTTCTGATGGTGCAGTTCATCCGTGGCATCCCTCGTGAGCTCGATGAGGCAGCGCGGATCGACGGGGCGGGGCACGCGCGAATCTTCCTGCAGCTGATCCTTCCACTTATGAAGCCTGCCCTGGCGACTGCGGCGATCTTCACGTTTATCTGGACCTGGAACGATTTCTTCAGCCAACTGGTGTTCGTCACCTCACCGGACAAGTACACGGCCTCTGTCGGGCTGCGCCAATTCATCGACCCGACAGGTCAGTCCGACTTCGGTGCGCTCTTTGCGATGAGTGTGGTGACGCTCGTTCCTGTCTTCCTCGCGTTTCTGTTCGGCCAGCGATTCCTCTTACGGGGCATCGCCACCACCGGCGGCAAGTAGGCCGACGGCCGATCGCGCCTTGATGACGCGCTCTTGCATCCGATCCTCAAAATGTCATGTCCAACCCATTCGACCCAACCCATTTCGAAGGAGAATAATGAAAAAACGTCCCACATCACGCCTGCGTTCGCGAGCCGTCACAGCCGTCGCCATCGCAGCAGCCTCGATGCTCGCACTCGGCGGCTGCGCCGTCGGCAACGGCGGTGCCAGCACCGCCAATGGCGAGCCTGAACTCAGCAAGAAGCCCGTAACCATCTCGCTCTACTGGTGGGGTGCCGGCGCGCGGGTCACATCGACCGAGGCAGCCGTCAAGCTCTTCGAGACGAAGCACCCGAACATCACCGTGAAGCTTCAGTCCGCAGACTGGGGAAGCTATTGGGACAAGCTCGCCACCACCGTGGCCGGCGGAAATGCCCCCGACGTCATGCAGTTCGACCAGCTGTACGTCGCCTCGTATGCCCAACGCGGAGCGATCGCCGATCTGAATGCATACAGCAAATATCTGAGCACGTCTGACCTGTCGAAGAATGTCCGTGACACGGGCGAATACAAGGGCAAACTCTATGCCGTACCGATCGGCCTCAACTCGATGGGTGTCGCCGTCAACCGCACCCTGCTGGACAAATATGACGTCAAGCTGAGCGATACGAAGTCCTGGACTTGGGATGACCTGAACCGCGTGGCGAAGGAGATCACGAAGAAGTCCGACGGCCACGTGCGCGGCCTCGACCCGTTCGGCGGCGACACCCCGTCGCTGACGCTGTGGGCACGGCAGCACGGAAACCAGCTGTTCGACCAGAAGGGCAAGGTGGTGTTGAAGCCCTCCGTACTGGCCAGCTACTGGCAGTACGCCCTCGACCAGATCAAGGATGGCATTACGCCGAGCGCCTCGCAGCTCGCTGAGGGCGCCACAGGCAACCTTGATCAGTCTGACCTGGCGACCGGCAAGGTTGCGATGGCGTTTCTGCCGTCGAATCTCACCGCCTTCCAAGTGGCCGCGCCCACCCAAAAGCTCGACATGCTGCCCTTCCCAGCTTCATCGAGTGCGAAAAAGGGGTGGCAGTACCTCAAGTCGTCGATGTACTGGGCGATCTCCAGCAAATCGGCGCATCCAGCAGAAGCGGCGGAGCTCGTCGATTTTCTAACGACCAATACGAAGGTCGGCGCGCTGTTCGGCGCGGAACGCGGCATGCCCGCGAACCCGCAGTTTCAGAAGGTGATCGCGCCGGATCTCGTACCGTCTGACAAGATCGTCATGAACTACATCAAACAGGTGACCGCCGAATCCGGTCCACCTGCGCCCATCACCCCAGTCGGGGGGCAGGATGCGGACACCCTTCTCAATAAAATCTGGCAGAACGTGGAGTTCGGCAAGGTGACGCCGAACGCCGGCGCCACCGAGTACATTTCGAAACTGAAGAAGGCGCTCGCGGCCGCCCAGTAGTCCACGCATACGGCGCGGTGGGGAGGACACCAATTGGTGCCCCACCGCGCTGCGCTCCGTCCATACACCATCACACATCACCACACATCGGAACAACACCCATGACGCACGCCCTCTCCTTCCCAGTCTCCCTAGACAACGGCCGCGCCGACGCCGGCCAGCAGCCGCGACCGGAGTATCCGCGCCCGCAACTGATCCGCGAGGGTTGGTTGAACCTCAACGGCACGTGGGAGTTCGAAATCGACCACGGCGATAGCGGTCTGGAACGCGGACTTCTCGAGCGCGCTCTCGTCGAACGCATCACGGTTCCGTTCGCCCCTGAGTCCGCCGCGTCCGGAATCGAGCACACGGACTTCATGGAGGCAGTTTGGTACCGCACGCAGTTCGCCGTCCCCGACAGTTGGGCGGGCAAGCTCGGCATCCTGCACTTTGGCGCGGTCGATCACGACACCACGGTGTGGGTAAATGATGTTGAGGCCGTGCGACATCGCGGCGGCTTCACCCCATTCCAGGCGACGCTCGGCGAGCTGACGGCCGGAGAAGACGTGACGATCGTGGTCCGCGCACGCGACTCACGGCACGAGCCGAAGGCAGGTGGCAAACAGGCCACCTGGTACCACAACACCGACTGCTACTACACGCGCACCACCGGTATCTGGCAGACCGTGTGGGTGGAGGCTGTGGACCCGCTGCACCTGCGCCGCATGCGGATCACACCCGATGTCGACTCCAGCTCCTTCACGTGTGAACTCGTGCCAAGTCGCAATGCAGACGGCGCCTCGGCGGCCGTTCGACTCTTCGCCGATGAATCCCTTGTCGCCTCCGCAACAGCTGGCCTCGGAACAGGACTCTCCGGCATGGCCCGACTGCAACTCGACACAGCGGATGCTCGCCTATGGAGCCCAGCGGATCCGTTCCTCTATACATTGGAGATCGACGTGATCGACGGCTCAGGACGAATCACGGACCACGTTTCGAGCTACGCCGGGCTGCGGGGCATCGCAATCGATGGAGCCGCCGTGCTCATCAATGGCGAGCACATCTTCCAACGGCTCGTGCTCGACCAGGGCTACTGGCCTTCTTCGTTGATGACGGCGCCGGATGACGACGCCCTCGTTCGCGACATCGAGCTCGGTCTCGAAGCCGGCTTCAACGGAGCCCGCCTTCACCAGAAAGTGTTCGAAGAGCGCTACCTCTATCACGCAGACCGGCTCGGTTACCTCGTGTGGGGAGAGTTCGGCGATTGGGGAGTCTCCGGAGCCGGCTCCGTCGGACACAACCAAGGCCAGACGGCCTCATTCATCACACAGTGGCTCGAAGCTCTCGAGCGCGACGTGAATCATCCGGCGATCATTGGATGGTGCCCACTCAACGAAACCCACCAGACCTTGCACGACCGTATTACCGTGCTAGATGACGTCACCCGTGGCATGTTCCTGGCCACCAAGCTCGCGGACCCGAGCAGGCCCGTCATCGACGCGTCCGGTTACTCACACCGCGTGCGAGAGGTTGACGTGTGGGATTCTCACTCGTACGAGCAGAACCCCGCCGCCTTCGCGCAGGAGCAAGGCGGCCTCGCCAACGGTGCGCCGTTTGCAAATACCGAGGACGGCCGCGCAATATCGATTCCGTATGCGGGCCAGCCGTACTTCGTGTCCGAGTTCGGCGGCATCTGGTGGAACGCAGAACTTGCGCGCAACGACGACGGCCGCGACTCGTGGGGTTACGGACAACGCGTCGCGAGCAGCGACGAGTTTTATGCTCGATTCGCTGGGCTGGTGAGCGTGCTCCGCGACGACGCCAGCATGTTCGGTTACTGCTACACGCAACTCACCGACACATTCCAGGAGCAGAACGGCTTGTACGACTTCGATCGCACGCCGAAGTTCAATATGAGCGCAATTCGCGCCATCCAGACCGCGACCGCAGCATACGAGGCTCGCTCACGAGAGTGATTACACTCCCGGACGATAATCACGCATCCCTCCCCGCGCCTGCCCGCATCCGATGGCAACCGGGCCACGAGTGTGCGATTGGCTCTTGCTCGCAGCATCCTCGTGCCGAAGACTGGCTGTTCAACGAGACATCGGAGGACCACTTGGACGACGCCGTGAGCTTCACCCAAGCTCTTGACGAGCTGACTGAGTTTTGGTCGCAGCGCACGCTCGCCGAGGCGAACGGAACACTCGTCAAGGTGGCAAAAGGGGCTGGATCAACTCGCTGGCACGCTCACGATGACCAGGACGAGACGTTTATTCTCATCGACGGGGCGCTCACCGTGCAGCTGCGGGACAGAGACGTCGTCCTCGGCCCCGGCGACCTCTTCGTCGTGCCGAAAGGTGTCGAGCACTGCCCGATCACTGATTCGGAGGCACGCTTCCTCATCCTCGGCACGAGCGTGACGTCTAACGCGGCGGGCGGAAAGCCCGACTGGAGCTACAGCGGAGGGACACCGGCCGACTCCGGATCTCTGTGAACAGCGCGAAGCGATCCCCTGTATCGTCAGTCCTAGATGACGCGTGCTGTCCTTCTGGCACGTCTTAACGAAGGACACACTCGCATGGCTGAACTGCCTAAGCGCTCCTGGATCGCACTCGCGTTTGTCACCGTTGGTCTGCTCTCTTTGACCGGGTGCGGAGCGGATGCCGTCACCCCAGCGGCTTCTACACATTCGGCGTCTTCGAGCGCGGCCCCAACCACGAACGCCTCGGCGTGCGTCCCGAACCCGAAGGCTGTGGCCGAGCGCAAACCAGGCAAGGCATTCAGTGGAAAATTGCCCGCCACGTTGTCTGCAACCCTCGATGCAGCAGCGTCGACCGCGTTCGCCGCAACCGCGGTGCCTGGCGTGGTCGTGGGCGTTCGCACGCCGAAGGGCACCTGGACCAAGGCATACGGTGTCGCCGACATCACGACGAACGAACCGCTCACCGCGGATGTGCACCATCGCGTTGGGTCTGTCACGAAGACATTCACTGCAACGGTGATCATGCAGTTGGTCTCGGACAAGAAGATCGCACTGACGGATCCGATCAGCAAGTACGTGCCGAACGTGCCGAACGGTTCCAACATCACGATCCTCCAGCTCGCGAACATGACGAGCGGGCTCGCCGACTACACCCACGACCCGGCATTCCAGAAGCTGTACTTTGGAGGCGACTACAGCATCGTCTGGAGCGTCGACCAGGTGCTGGCCACGGCATTCGCGATGCAGCCGGCGTTCGCCCCTGGCGCTGGTTTCCACTACTCGAACACCAACACGGTCCTCCTCGGTCAGGTCATCGAGAAAGTAACAGGTCACCGCCTCGCCGACGAACTGAAACGACGGATCTTCGCACCACTTCGGCTGACCGGCACCTCGTATCCGGGCGGGGCCGCCATCATCCCGACTCCGCATGCGCACGGTTACACCAATCTTGGAATCGTCGATGGCGTTGCCAGTTCAAATGCACCGCGGGTCGATGCAACCGCCTGGAACGTATCGCAGGCCGGTGCGTCAGGGGCGATCATCAGCCGCGCCGACGACCTGCTCACCTATGGCCGCGCGTTGGGAACGGGCCAGGGTCTGCTGTCTGAAGCTGCTCAGGTCAAACGGTTGTCGTCGTTTCCCGAGCCGGCCGGATATGGCATCGGCCTCAACTGCGTGCAGGGTTGGGTAGGCCACAACGGATTGGTGCCCGGTTACAACACCGAACTGGAGTATGACACGCGCACGGACACGACTGTCGTCGTCGAAGCTAATGGCGACCTTGCCGCTGGCACACCAGAGGCGCTCCCGGCCGGGGCGATCTTCACAGCCGTTGCGGCCGCACTCGGGCGACCGCTCGTCGCCGCAGACCCGCGCAGCGACGACCAAGACTGACGATCCTCGGCGACTACGATCCGTACTCCTCGTCGGTGACGTGCTCGCCCCACGTTGCAGGCGTGCCTTCGGCGTCGACCTCGTTGAGCGCGATGTGCGCCATGAAATTGCTGGCGGTCGCGCCGTGCCAGTGCTCCTCGCCCGGGTCTATTTCGACAACGTCGCCTGGCCGGATTTCTTGGGTGGAACCGTTGCGGCGTCCGATGAAGCCGACTCCGTCGGTGACATAGAGGGTTTGACCCTTGGGGTGAGTGTGCCACGCGGTGCGGGCGCCTGGCACGAAGTGAACGTTGCTGACCATGACGCCGGACGCGTCGGTGGGTGTGCGGATGCTGTCGACGTAGACATCGCCGGTGAACCAGTCGCTGGAACCCTTGGTGGTGTCTGGTCGCTGCTTGCGGATGTTCATGATTCGCTCCTTCAGTGATTGGTGGTCTTCTGCCACGAGGCCATGAGCTGCAGCCGCTCGGCCGAGGGCGATCCCGGTTCTGCGGTGTAGATCATGAGGATGTGGCCGGGGTTCGCGGTGATCGCGAGTTCTTCGTATGCGAGCACGAGCTCGCCGACGATGGGGTGATGGAACCGTTTGGTTCCGGCGCCGTGGGTGCGCACGTCGTGGGCCGCCCAGAGTCGGCGGAACACATCGCTGCGGGTCGAGAGTTCACCGACGAGGTCCTGCAGGCCGCGGTCGTGTGGGTCGCGCCCGGCTTCGGCTCGCATGATCGCGACGCACATTTCGGCGAACAGCTCCCAATCCGGGTAGAAGTCATGGGATGCCGGATCCAGAAACTGAAAGCGTGCAAGGTTAGGAGTTCGGCCGCCGTCGCCGATCACGGGCGCGTAAAAGGCGCGGCCGAGCGCGTTTGTCGCGAGGATGTCTTGATGCGAGTTGCGCACGAACGCGACACCTTCAGTCAGCGCTTCCAGCGCCCACGCGAGGCTGTTGCGCGACGCGGGGGCGGAGCTCTGCGGTCGGCGCCGAGCTCTGCCTGAGGTGGGGATGCCGTCGCTTGCTCTGGCGAGATCGAGCAGGTGTGCGCGCTCCGTGTCGTCGAGCTGCAAGGCAGCACCGATAGCGTCAAGCACGGCCGCGGACGCACCACCGATGCCACCGCGCTCGATCTTGGCGTAATACTCGGGGCTCAACCCTGCCAGCATCGCGACCTCGCTGCGGCGCAACCCGGCGACGCGACGATTGCCGCCACCGAGCACGCCCGCCTGCTCCGGGGTGATGCGGGCGCGTCGCGAGGTCAAGAACTCGCGTACTTCTGCCCTGGTGTCCATGTCTTCAAGAGTATGCACGGTCCCGCACAGCTGGGGTCCTCTACCAGTACACCCTCCATCAGGCTCTCCCTCTCAACCCTCGGATGCGCTCGAATTGAGCAGTCGAAAGGAGCCCTGACATGCGCGGAATGCCGATCGCCGTGACAACATCCACCGAAACGACCGCGCAACCGGCGAGCGGCCATCGTGAGCGGATGCCGTGGCTTGCGCTGGCCGTGCTCGCGTCGATGGGATTCATCCTCCTGACCGGCGAGACCCTGCCAGCCGGCCTTCTGCCGGCGATCGCGAGTGGAATGCACACCAGTGAGGGCCTGGTCGGTCAGTACATCAGCCTGTGGGCGCTCGGCACCGTGATTGTCACGGTCCCGGCGATCAGCCTCACCCGCGCGCTTCCACGCAAGCCGCTGCTCGTCATCGCCGTCGCCGGGTTCATTCTCGCCAACACCGTGACAGCTTTCTCCGCGAACATCCCGCTGTCCCTAGTGGCGCGATTCATCGGCGGCGCATTCACCGGTGTCATCTGGGGCATGCTCGCGGCATACGGGCGCAGGATTAGCCCTCCATCTCGAGGCGGCTTGTCTCTGTCGATCGTGTCGATCGGCGCACCGCTCGGCTTCGCTCTCGGCACCCCCGCCGGCTCCTATCTCGGCACGGCGTTCGACTGGCGGTGGTCATTCATCGCTCTCAGCGCCGCCGCCGTGATTGTGCTTGTGCTGATCGTCACCGTCGTGCCCGGCGCTCCCGGTCAGAAGCCGGAGGCGCACCTGCCGCTGCGCCGAATCATCCGCCTTCCTGGAATCCCGATCGTTCTTCTCGTGATCTTTGTGTGGATGCTCGGCCACAACACGATCTACACCTACATCGCACCGTTCCTCCGCGCCGGCGGCAGCGGCCTGGCCCCCGCGTTCGTGCTGCTCGTCTTCGGTATCGCCTCCATCGTCGGCGTGGCAATCACCGGCGCCCTCGTCGACCGGCACCCACGCGCGCTCCTGCACACCAGCATCGCGCTCTTCAGCTGCGCCGCGATCATCCTCCTCGTCGGCCACGCATCATCCGGAGCGGTGATCGGCGCCGCCGTGGTGTGGGGGGCCACATTCGGCGGCGCCGCCCCTCAGCTGCAATCGGCTCTGACCATCGCAGGCGGAGAGCACTCCGACGTCGCCAATTCGTTCCTCCCCGTTGCGTTCAATCTCGCGATCTTCGCCGCGGGAACGTCGGGCGCACTGCTCCTCGAAGCCTTCCCGCCGCTGATTCTCGCGGCGTGGATGGCCGCGTTCGGAGCGATCGCGTTCGCTCTCACCTGTGAGCCGCGGCGACGTCGAGAATCCAGGTCACCCCGAACCGGTCTGTGAGCATACCGAATCCGGCGCTCCAAGCGGATGCTGCGAGCGGTTCCACGACGGAGGCCCCGGCGGCGAGGCGCTCCCAGTAGAGCTGCACCTCGTGCAGCGATTCGCCGCGAACGGAGACGAAGAATGGCTGACTGGTGAAGGTTGCGCCGTTCTCACGGCGCGTCGAGCCGGTGTTGCGTGCCGAGGCGTTGTTCACCCCAGCGGTCTCGCCAGGGATGTCGTACGCCATGACCCTGAACCCGTCTTCTGACACGACCTGGCCGAAGACCACGTTCTCTGCCCCGGGAGCATCCGCGGGCATCCCGAAGTCTGCGTACGTCGCAATCGTGACTTCTCCGCCGAAGACGGTCTGGTAGAACTCCAGCGCTGCTCGCGCGTCGCAAGACTGGCCGGGCGCAGATCTGGCCGAGCGGTTGAGCATCAGCCGCCGCACGGTGCGACGCGACGTCGACCGTCTGCGTGAGATGGGCTACAACATCCGCGCGACCATGGGCCCTGATGGCGGATACCGGCTGCATGCCGGCAGCGAGCTGCCTCCGTTGCTGTTCGACGACGACCAAGCCGTCGCACTCGCCGTCGCATTGCAGGGGGCGGCTCTCTCCGGCGTCGGCATTGAAGAAGCCGCCGTTCGCGCCCTGACCACGGTGCGACAGGTGCTTCCGTCGCGCCTGCGCCACCGCGTCGATGCGCTCCAGTTCACGGCGATCCCAGCCAGTCCGGGCAACGCGACGCATGATGCGGTGTCACCCGACGTGCTCGTCGCGCTGTCCGATTCCGTGCGCGCTCACGACGTCTTGCGCTTCGAATACGCAACTGGCCGCCCACCCGCCGACACGGCGCCGGTTCCATTGCGTCGAGTCGAACCCCACCATCTCGTCACCGTACACCGCCGCTGGTACCTGGTCGCATGGGATCTCGAACATGCCGACTGGCGCATCTTCCGGGCCGACCGCATCACCCCGCACAGCCCGACCGGTCCCCGTTTTGCGCCGCGACCGATCCCGGGCGGCAACGTCGCCGAGTACGTCTCTGCCCGATTCACTGGCCTGGAGCCGGGCAGCACAGAGTCGGACAGTACAGCACCAGGCAACAGCTGGCCGTGCACCGGCAAAGTGGTGCTCCACCGACCGGCGTCTGGTGTGCTGCCATTCGCCGGCGATGCGGTCGTCGAAGATCTCGGCGACGACCGATGCAGTGTCGAGGCCGGTTCGTGGTCGTGGATCGCACTTGCGGCTTGGCTGGGCCGTTTCGACACAGACATCGAGGTCATCGGCCCGCCTCAGCTGGCGGATGCGTTCGCAGCGCTCGCGACGCGCTGTGCGGCGAGCGCCGCGCCCCTCACCGGCGCAACGCGGCCGGACGCGACAAGCCGACGTCCTCAAACAGATCACCGAGAGCGCGATCAAGTTCAGCACCCGCCTGGGTGATCTTGTTGACGCCGAAGCCTCCCAGCTGTGTGCTCGGCACGTCGAAGCTGATGACAGTGTCGGATGCTGCGGGCGCGGCCGCGTGCGCCTCGATGCGCAGCGGCGAGTAGAGCATCGCGCCCGGATCATGCCTGAACAGCCGCGCGGCAATTCCGTGATTGACAATCAGCCACACGACGCTCTGCACCGCGCTGCCAGCGTGTCCCATGAGCTCCCCTGGCCGTGATGACCAGACCCGGACGAAGCCGCTCGGCGATTCCCAGGTCAACTGCCGCACGAATGCCGACCAGTCGCTGGTCTCGGCGAGCCGAGCCAGGGCATCCGCATCTGTGAGCTCAGGCACAGCCTGCTCGAACGCATCCACCAGCGTTTCGAAACGCACGCTGGCAACCAGCCGCACGCGCTTCGCCTGGTATTCGGCAGTGGTTTCGTCGCCGTCGTAGCTCACCGAACCATCCTCGCAGCATGGTGGACGTCACAACGGCGGGGGCCGTCCTGTCAAGATTCTGCGCTGTACAGGCAGCAAACCCCCGACCACAGCAGACTCTGACTGCAAATGTCAATCCCTTCCGGCGCGCAAGTTCGCGACATATCGTGTATCTACGCAGATGGACCGGAGAAGGCAGGCAAGCGGCGCCGGAGACACTAATAGGGAGTGCTCCACATAGCGCGGACCTGGTCGCATGGCGAGCGGGCACGGTCTCCCGCGGTACTTAGAGGGAAGGCGCCGCGGGAGACTATGCTCCGCGGGAGCGGCACACGTCGGCAGGAAGAGAATCGACAGGCAGAATGGAGACTCAGCCGCTTCCGAAGGAGTAACGATGAGCCATGCCCAACTGCCGACGAGCAGTCCCTCCGATCAGGGGGTGGATGCCGACGGCATCCTGCGCTTCGTCG
>DATMTC010000159.1:0-1986 GCA_035565115.1 Microbacteriaceae bacterium
GTCGAAGCATCCGGGTCGTATGCACGTGCCTGCGTTTCGAGCCATCGTGCTCCGGGGCGCGGCGAGCTTCGCCCGAGCCAGGTGGTCACGATGTCGCCACGCTCCCCCGTTCGAGCTGCGTCTTCGACCAACGCGATCGCCCGCGGATATGCACGCGCGAGGCGCGGCACGAGCCGAGCACTGTCTCCGGTGGTTGCTCCATACATGGCACCGAGCATCGCCACTTTTGCGTGGGCTCGGGTGTCGACTGCACCGCTTGCGACAATCCCGTCGTACAGGTCGTGACCCCGCCCCGCGGCGGCCATCGCGCTGTCTGCTGAGAGTGCAGCAAGGATGCGCGGCTCGAGTTGCGCGGCGTCTGCCACCACGAGCTTCCACCCTGGGTCGGCAACCACGGCGCCCCGAATCTGCTTGGGCAGCTGCAATGCTCCGCCACCGCGGGTCGCCCATCTGCCGGTGACGACCGCACCCGGCACGTAGTCCGGATGGAACCGCTCATTGACGATCCAGGAGTCCATCCAACTCCACCCGTTCGCAGTCAGCAATCGCGACAGCTTCTTGTACTCGAGCAACGGCGCTATCGCCGGATGTTCCAGCTCACGCAGTTCCCACGCTCGCGTGCTCGTCACGGTGAGTCCCGCCGCCCTGAGTGCACGCAGCAGGTCGGCCTGCGAGTCCGGATTCAAGCTCGGTGCGTCGAGCGCCGCACGAATGCGATCGGTCAACGCCGCCATCTTCAGCGGGCGAACGCCGTGCGGCACCCGCGGCCCGAGCAACTCGGTGAGCAGTCTGTCGTGAACGTCTGAGCGCCACGGAAGGCCAGCGAAGCGCATTTCTGCCGCGATCAGCGCCCCGGCGGACTCTGCTGCAAGCAGCAGTCGGATGCGACCGGTCTCTGTTGCGCTGTCGACGGCCGCGAGTTGCAGTTGCAACTCGGCGACGGGGTCGATCGCGACCGGAGTGCCAGCATCCGCATCTGCTTCGAGGCTGAAAAGCGCTGCATCCTCAACGGACTCGGCCGATGGTTCGAAGTCGTTCCACCTGCCGTCGTCTGTTCTGGCGAGCTCCGACGTCGCCGTGAGAGCAGACATCCGAAGGATCGCGTGGCTGAGCGCGAGATCGACGCATCGGGCGACTCGGATGCCTCTGGCAAGCAACTGCGGGTACCAGTTCGCTGTGCTGTCCCACACCCAACGCGGATGTTCTCGCTCGCGATCAGCGACAAACGAGCACAGGTCTTCCGCGGGAACCTGCGTCGTGGCTAAGCCTGAGTCGGAAAGTTGCGTCGCCGTCACCAGACCGGGAGCAGAACGATGCAGAACGACGTACACACCGCAATTGTCCCCTGTGCCGGCGACACCGCCGTACCAGGACTATCGCTGCGGTGCGCCGGGTCCTGAGCCGGGCTCGGCCTCAGAGTCTTCTTCAGTGTCGTTGGGAGCACCTGGACCAGTGCCAGGCTCTGCTTCTGATTCCTCGAACTGGCCATCCGTGTTGCTCATCAGCGTTTCCTTCCGGTTCGCATCGTGCGCAATGCCTAACAATTGCAGGCTATGTCGGCCGCTTCAGTGCTGCAAGCATCCGGAGTGCTCGGTGCAGCCGCGAAGCCTATGCAGTTGCAGGGCCTATGGTTCCAGCATCCGAGACCTGAGCACGTCGAATTCGCATCCGGGCGCGTCAGGGTCGAAACCGTGCTCGAGCAGCCAGCGTGACGCCACCAGGCTGCGCAGCGACCACCAGGCGCGAATCACCTCGCGGTCGACGTCGAGGCCGTATCCGGCAAGCAGATCGTCCAGCCGTTCCTCATGACCCAGCGTCAGGATCGCAAGGTCGAACATGGCGTCTCCTGGAGCGGCTTCCGACCAGTCGATGACGCCGGTGACCGAGTCGCCGTCGACGAACGCGTGTGTGATCTGCAGGTCACCGTGGATGAACGCCGGTTTCCACGGCCGTAGCGCCGCTTGGGCGATCTCGCGGTTGTGCTGG
>DATMTC010000160.1:0-4470 GCA_035565115.1 Microbacteriaceae bacterium
GATCACATCGTTTTCTCGGGCGCGACGGCGGGCCACTGTCGACCGACTTCCCGGCGTCGCCTCATCGGCGTCATCGGATCAGGTGCTGCGCGTCATCGCGGCCGCAAGGCTCGGTCTCACCCCGCTGGTTCGCAGGTTCTCGCGCGACTTCGATGCACTGCAGATCCCAGAGCGCTATCGAATCTTTCGTCTTGTAACACCGCGGGTTGTCCGCGCCATGCACTCCTGCGGAGTCGAAGTCCATGTCTGGACCGTGAACGATCCGCGCGACATGCTGCGCCTGCTGAACGCCGGTGTTGACGGCCTGATCACAGACCGGTGCGACCTGGCACGGGAGCTTGTCGACTCCCGACCCTGAGAGATGTCTGTAAGAAAAGCGAAAACGGAAAGACAATCTCCAGCTTGACGGTTTATAACTGTGATGCATCGCGTGAAGGAGACCACACAATGGCAGATCGCAGTTTGCGCGGAATGAGGCTTGGATCCCAGAGCCTCCAAAGTGAAGAAGGCGTGACCTTCTCCCCGCGTTCCCAGTACACCTACCTCTGTTCGGAGTGTGGTCGGACGACCGAAGTCGTTTTCTCGGCCGAAGCCGACGCGCCGGAGAGCTGGGAGTGCAAGGCCTGCGGTCAACCGGCAACCCTTTTGGTCGGCGACGAGCCCGTCGAGATCGACCACTCCGATGTCAAGACACCTCGCAGTCACTGGGACATGTTGCTTGAACGTCGTTCACGTGCCGAACTCGAGGAACTGCTCGAGGAACGCCTGAGCTACCTTCGTGCACGCCGCGGCGAGCACAAGATCGGCGCATAGCCAGAAACCTCAGGCCAAAGAGAAACCTCAGGCCAACGAGTCGCGCAGGGACTTGATCCTGCGCAACGAGATCACGAAGTGGCCTGCGTTGAGTTGGCGGCTTTGCAAGGCCGTCGCGATCGCGTCGACCGCTTCGTGACCTTGGCTGACGTCGCGTGCCGAACACAGCAGGAGATCCATCCCGGCTTGGGCGGCCAGAACGCTGCGTTGCCCTGTTGTGCCGAACGACTCTAGCGCGCCCGCTTCGATGGCATCGGTGATCGTTACTCCGCGGAAGCCCAGACGATTGCGCAGCTCGCCGTCGACGATGGTAGGTGAAAGACCGGCGGGATAGGTTGGATCCAGCGCCGGGTAGACCGCCCATGAGGTCATGACCAGATCGGCACCTGCGGCAACCGACGGTGCGAATGCTGCCTCGTCAACAGACCGAAGCTCTGGCAGCGGCTGGTCGAGCGTAACGGGCCCAAGATCGGTGTTCTGGTTGCGTGCCGCGGCCCCGAGCCCAGGGAAATGCTTGGTCGTTGCCGCGACTCCCGTCTGCTGTTGCGCTCGCACGAATGCCGCGCCAAGTGCGCCAGCCACCGCGGGGTCGGAGCTGTACGACCGTTCCCACTGGTCGTCGAAATTGCCTGGCACGCGGAAGACGTCCAGCACAGGCGCGAGGTTGAGATTCATCCCGACCCCGCTCAACGCCTCGCCTGCGCCTGTTCCGGCATCCGTCGCCGCCGCGATCGGGTCGGCAGACAAACCGATCTGCTTTTCGGAGAGGACCGGTTCAGCGCCGCGCAGGCGACGAATGTAGCCGCCCTCTTGATCTGTCATGAGCAGCAACGGTGAGCTAACGGCGCCTGCAGCATGGGCTTGCTTCAGCGTCCGAATGACAGACGCGATCTGAGGAAGGCTTGCGATGTTCTCGCCGAAGAAGATCACTCCCCCGACTTCACCTGCGCTGATGGACTGCAGGAGGCCGTCGGGCGGGGTGAGCCCCGGATACGAGAAGATCACACGCTGCCCGGCTTGCTGGGTGGGTGAAAGGGTCACCTGCCATGGCGCATCCGGTTGCACCGGTTTTGCAGCGGCTGCGGCCGTTGCCGACCCGCTGGCGAGAATGATTCCGGCGGCCACCGCCGTTCCTGTTTTCAGTGCGGTTCTGCGCGTGATCGGCGTGCCTGGGATCTCCATTGTTCCTCCTCGCCGCGGTCGTTGACCAGGCCGAGCGGCTAACCCACCCGAGGATTCCACTGCCGCGTTTGAGTGTCAAGCATTTTCTGCATGCGGCAATCGGGCGTCACACGTCGGATAGCGATGCTCTGCGGCGGCGTCGGCCGACGCGGTCCGCGATTCCCCATCCTGTTACCCGCAGCAGCGCTTCCACGACGATGCCGCTGTGCATCTTCGACGAGCCGGCGGTTCGTTCGACGAACTCGATCGGATGC
This sequence comes from Microbacteriaceae bacterium, assembly GCA_035565115.1. GTDB lineage: Bacteria > Actinomycetota > Actinomycetes > Actinomycetales > Microbacteriaceae > Rathayibacter_A. The sequence continues at coordinate 2,250 of DATMTC010000160.1, forward strand.
TCCACGATGCGTTCCCCGGCGCGCTCGGCGCGCCAGGCCATCTCTACCTGAAAGCAATAGCCCTGTGACGACACCGTGTCCAGGTGGATCGTGCGCAGAAGCTCCGTGCGATACACGCGATAACCGGCCGTGATGTCGCGGATCCTCGAGCGTAGCGCGATACGGGCGTACCAGTTGCCGGTGCGGGAGATCGCCTGCCTGGTTCTGGGCCAGTCGCGGATGCTGCCACCCGGTACCCAGCGGGAACCGATCACGAGTCCAGCGCCGTCGCGGGCAAGGGCGAGCATCGCGGGAAGTTCGGCCGGGTCGTGCGACCCGTCGGCGTCGATCTCGACGACGTAGTCGTAACCGTGGCTGATTGCGTGCTCGAAGCCGACCAGATATGCCCGACCGAGCCCGTCTTTCTCGGCACGATGTGCGACTCGCAGCTGTTGGTAGCTGCCTGCCAGCCGCTCAGCCAGCGCACCTGTGCCGTCCGGGCTGTCGTCGTCGACGACGAGCACGTCGGCGTCTGGCACTGCCGCTGTGATGCGTTCGACGATCGCCTCGAGCGTCTCCACCTCGTTGTACGTCGGAACGATGATGAGAGTGTCAGCCACGGCTCTTCCTGCCTGTTGACGGCCGGCGTGGAGACCTTACCGCGAACCAGGCGACGATCAGGCCGCCGAGCCCAAGTGCACACACGAACCATTCGATCTGCCTGCTCAACACCACGGCCGGAGTTGTCGTCGTTCCAAGCGGCACGTTCGCTGTCATCGCTCCGGGTTTGTATGCCGGGATGTACGCGATGGTCTTTCCAGCGGGGTCGATGATCTGGCTGGTTCCGACGGTTGAGATGTTGACAAGAGAACGCTCCGATTCGATGGCGCGCATGCGAGCAATGGCCAACTGCTGCACATTCTCTTCGGTGGTGCCGAAGTCGGCATTGTTGGTCTGCGCAAGGATCACCTGAGCTCCGCCATGCATCATGTCGGTCAAAAGCTGGTCATCTGCGATGTCGAAGCAGATCGAGATGCCGGCCTTGATTCCGTTCACATCGAACACGTTGCTGCGGGTCCCCGGCGTCTCGTCACGCTGCAGCAGGTCGATCAGATCCGGGGCGAATGTGCGCCACAGCGCACGATTCGGCACGTACTCGCCGAACGGCACGAGGTGCTTCTTGTCATATCCGTCCACGGCTCCCTTGCCTGCCTCCCAGAGGAGCGACGTGTTGTAATACTTGCCATGGCGTTGCGTGACCGTGCCAGTGATGATCGGTGCCTTCAATTTCGTGCTCAGGTAGTCGAGCACATCCGCCGAGTCGGAGTTCCGTGTCGGATCGACATCCGCCGCTCCTTCCGGCCACACCACCATGTCGAGCTTTTTGCCGACAAGGGGCAGCGTTGCGCTTGTCTGGGCGTTCATCACGTCGCCGGGTGATGCCCGTTGAAAATATCCGGCAGGCCCGTTGCCCTGCACCGCTCCGATCGAAACCGTTCCGTTCGTCGGTGTCGGCCAGGCCGGAATCGCGAGAACGAGCGCGACGGATGCGATCGCCATCACGGCGCGCGGCCGAACGCTCAGTTGCGATTCCAGCGCGCACACGAGCAGGAATGCGACGAGCCAAACTATCACGAAGCTCAACCCGGATATGCCGAACCAGGCCACCAACGGCGCGAACGGGCTTTCCGACTGCGATAGCGCGGCCCTCCCCCAGGCGAACCCGCCATACGGCCATACGCTGACGAATGCCTCGCGTGCCGTCCACAGGCCGGCAACCACCACTGGGAGCAATCCGAAGCGGCCGAGTGCGGACGGCCACGCGCGAGGCACCCATCGATAGGCGAGACTGATGAGCATGGCGCCGATCATGAACAGCAAGGCTTCCATGATCGACAAGGCCACCCATGGGATGGGACCGAGGTAGAGGGCGGTCCACGAAACGTGGAACAGGTAGAACGTGAGGCCGGCCAGGAATCCGACGGCCAGTGCAGAACGGACGCTGCGTCCGATCAGCGCAACGAGAATCATGCCGACGCCAACGAAGGTCAAAGGCCAAACGTCGTGATCTGGGAAGCCAGCATCCGTCATCGGACCGGAAATCATGGCAACGATGACGGCAAGCCACGTCGGCAGGGGGGCGTGGCGTGCTGTTGTCACGATGTTCGAGCTTAGGCGATCAGACCAGGTGTCTGCCGAGGGCTGCCTATGCAACTGATGAGTACGCGACGATGCCGCGCCT
>DATMTC010000161.1:0-22395 GCA_035565115.1 Microbacteriaceae bacterium
GCGAGCGTGCTAACGAGGATGCCTGACACGACCATCGAGATCCCTGAGCCGAGAAGCACGGCGAGAGTTCCCTCGTCGACGACCTCGGTGCTCCCGCTGAACGCCAGTTCGTTCATCAGCAGCGAGACGGTGAAGCCGATGCCGCCGAGAGACGCGATCACGATCAGGCCGCGCAGGCTGACCTTCGGCTTCTGGTCTGCACGGCCGATGAACGAGCCGAGCCAGCCGCCGATCGTGATTCCGATCAGCTTGCCGACCGGGAGGGCGATGAGGATGCCCCAGAACGGCGCGGCGAGCTTGCTCACGGGAACCTGGGGGATGGCCACGAGCGCGGCCGAGAACGCGAACAACGGAAGCACGAGCCCGTTCGACCATGGCTCGAGCGCGTGAGTGACTCGGCGGGCAGGCAGCCGCGACATCAGCAGGCCGAGCACGACGCCGGCGATGGTCGCGTGCACGCCCGAGTTGTAGACGAGCACCCAGGTGAGCACGCCGAGCAGCACCATCACGACGGCCAGGGGCACGCGCATCCTGCCGCGCAGCATCCGGCTGACGAGCCCGAATGCCACGGCCGCGAGCGCGGCGAGGCCGAGCATGCCCAGGTTGGGATCGGTGGTGAAGAAGACGGCGATGATGACGATGGCGATCAAATCGTCGAGTACTGCGAGGGCGAGCAGGAACACCCTCAGCCGATTGGGGAGGCCCTTGCCGAAAATCGCGAGCACGCCCAGGGCGAATGCAATGTCTGTTGCTGTCGGAACCGGCCAGCCCTGCGCATAACGGCCGCCTGCCGTGAAAGCCAGGTAGATCAGAGCGGGCACGGCGACGCCGCCGATCGCCGCGATTGCCGGATGGATCGCCTTGCTCACGCTGCTCAATTCGCCTGCGACGAGTTCGTGTTTCAGTTCGACTGCGACGATGAAGAAGAAGATGGCGAGCAGCCCGTCGCTGATCCAGTGACCGACGGACAGGTCGAGTCCGAGCGCTGGTACGGCGAGGTGGGCGTGCTGGATGACCATCAGACCGGGCCCGAGCGCCGTGTTGGCGAGGATCAAGCCGAGCACTGCTGCTCCGAGAAGCAGGGCTGCAGACGAACGTTCGGACCGGATCAGGCTCATGGGCGACTCCACTGGAATTCTGCGACTCGCGGCGGACGCACACGAACCGTTCCGCCGACGATCCAGCGGGCCGACCAGACTTCCCGGCACTCCGCTGTTCAGTCTATGGGCCGACGCTCCGACACATCGAATGGCGCGGCGGTGCGAACATGGCTGCGGTGCAAGGATGGAACGGCGCGAGAGGAGCCGCTCATGACAGTCCCAGGTGACGCAGCCGAGCCATCAGACGTGCAGTCAAACGAGTCGCAGTCGAACCTCGACGCGTTTGCGGCAGCGATGTCCTCCGTGCTCGAGAAATGCGTGTGGAGTCAGGAAATGACGCATTCCTCGCTCGTGCCATACCTGATCGAGGAAAGTTATGAACTCGTTGAAGCGATCGAGGGTGGCACGACCGACGAAATCATGGAAGAGCTCGGTGACGTGCTCTGGCAGGTGGCTTTCCACTCCGAGATAGCTGCGCGCACAGCAGCAGAAGATTTCGACATTCAGGATGTCGCCGCGAAAGTCACGCAGAAAATGGTGCGGCGACACCCGCACGTCTTCGGCGACGAGACGGCCGATACCCCACAGGAGGTGCTGCGGCTCTGGAGCGCGGCGAAAGCGGCGGAGAAGACCGATCGCACGAGTGTGCTTGACGGCATTCCGCTTGGGATGCCTGCTCTTGCGCTCGCCGACAAGCTGCTCGGCCGGGCAGAGCGGGTCGGTGTGCTCCCCGCTGAGAGCGTGTCTTCTGTGGCCGGTAACGAGCAGGAACTCGGCGTGCAGTTGCTCGCGATCGTCGCCGCGGCGCGCTCCAGGGGGTTGGATGCCGAACGCGCGCTGCGTGGGGCGTTGCGCGGACTGCGGGCGAGCATCCGCGATCGCGAAGCCGAGACGAGTCAGCCTGCCGCCGTGCCGAAGGCCAGGCCGAGCAGGTAGGTGACGGCAGCTGCGCCAAAGCCGATCGCGAGTTGCCGCAGCCCTCGTTTGATCGGGGAGGCCCCAGACAGCAGCCCGACGACCGCTCCCGTCCCCAGCAGAGTCACGCCGACCAACGCGGCAGCAACCACGACGGCGCTGAGTCCCTGCATCCCGAATATGTACGGGAGCACCGGAATGATGGCGCCAGAGGCGAAGAAGCAAAAACTCGAGATGGCTGCTCCGAGCCCCGTGCCGATCGCCTCGTGGTCATCGGCCGAGCTTCGTTTCGGTTGATCGTCGTGGCTCTGCGATCCGGCAAGCACCTCGGCGGCGCGCTGCTGAGCATCCGCAGCGGTCATCCCTCGTGAGCGATAGAGCAGTGCGAGCTCGTTCGCGTCCACATCCAGCTGAGGAAGCAGTGCTGCAGTCCCAGGATCGGGCGTTGATGCGTCGAGCAACTCCCGCTGCGATCGAACGGAAACGTATTCGCCTGCGCCCATTGACAGTGCGCCTGCGAGCAATCCGGCGAGCCCGGTCAGAAGGATGACGTGTGTTGCGACTCCGCTGGCGCCAACGCCGAGCACAAGCGACAGGTTGCTGACCAGCCCGTCGTTCGCGCCGAAGACGGCAGCGCGAAACGTTCCAGAGAGCCGGTTGCGGCCGCGCGCCGCCAGTCCACGCACGACCTCGCCGTGGATGCGCTCGTCTGCAGCCATCGTGTCTGTCGCGTCTGGGTCGGCTTCGTATGGTGAGCGGGCTTCTGCGCGTTGCGCGAGTGCGAGCACGAAAACCGATCCGAAGCGCCTGGCGAGCAAGCCGAGGAATCGCGTTCTGGCGTCGCCCTTGCGCGGCTTGCCAACGTTCTCGCCGAGCAACTCGAGCCAATGCGATTCGTGCCGACCTTCAGCCTCGGCCAGCCCAAGCAGAATTTCGCGCTCTTCACCGGTTCGGCGAGCGGCAAGGTCGCGGTAGACGGCGGCTTCTGCTCGCTCATCGGCGAGGTACTGCCGCCAGCGGCGAATGTCTGCTGCAGATGGTTGCTGTCGATTGGAGGCGCTCATCGAGGATGACATGGAGTTCCTTCGGTCGAATACTGGCCGAAGGTCTCGTTCGCCCTGTTCTGGGTGATGCACCGGGCTGTGAGGCCAGTGTGTCGACGCACCGCCGACGCGCATGCGTCGTGAACTACTCCCCTTCGCAGCCCAGTTTACCGAACTCTTCGACGGCACTTCTCGCGCCATGCGGCCGGCGCGGAAACGATCCGCACTGTCTGGTGAGGGAACCCGAAAATCTCACCGTGCGGCTGGTCACCGCGTCGGCCCCGCGTATCCGGCAGTCGCTGTCGACTACCACGAGTCGAAACGACTCATGCCGGGCCCATCTGGGCGCCGCCGACGCACGGCGGGACCGTGCGATAAGGGCGACAACACGGCCATTCTACGCCGTTTTCCCTGCGCCGAGTACTCCCAATTGGTCACTGAGCGGGCGCCGAAAGTGACCACAAGGGAGCACTCGGCGAACCCGGACGGCACAGAGGTGAGGGCGGGCGGCACAGGGGAGCAGAGGGCTCTGACAGAATTGTGACCATGGCTCGAGACGTGCACCCACCCCGCGGCATGCGGGACTTTCTGCCGGCAGACAAGGCAAAGCGTGAGCACGCTCTCGCCGTGATCAGACGCACGTATGCCGCGCACGGGTTCGACGAGATCGAGACGCCTGTCATGGAGGATGCCTCGCGACTGCACTCCGGGCTGGGCGGCGACAACGAGAAACTCGCGTTTGGCGTGCTGCGCCGCGGCCTGGATGCCGACGCTGTTGCTCGAGCTGCAGCATCCGGCGATCTCGCGTCACTGACGGATCTCGGTCTGCGATTCGACCTCACCGTTCCCTTGGCACGGTTCTACGCCACTCATCGAGCCGAGCTTCCCGCCGTGTTCAAATCCATCCAGATCGCACCGGTCTGGCGTGCAGAACGGCCGCAGAAGGGGCGATACCGGCAATTCGTGCAGTGCGACATCGACATCATCGGGGATGCAAGCCTGCTCGCCGACGTCGAGCTGATCACCGCGACGGCCGCAACGCTCGCCGCACTCGGGCTCACCGGCCTGCGCATTCGCATCAACCACCGCGCCATTCTGCGCAAGCTCGTCGAATCCTGGGCGATCGCGCATGCCGATTACGAACGGGCGCTGATCACGATCGACAAAGAAGACAAGATCGGCGCAGACGGTGTTGCGGCCGAGCTGGTCGAACTCGGCCTGCTCGATGCTTCGGCCGCGTCGGATGCTGCCGCCGATCTTGCCGGTCTGCCGAACGACGGCTGGGGCCTTCTGGATGCGCAGGCGCCTGTGCCGCCGTGGCTCGAGAAGGATGCATACAAACAACTTCTGGACATCCGCGCCGCTGTGGCGCAGGCCGCACCGGACGTGCCGCTCGTCTTCTCGCACAACCTCGTGCGTGGCATGGGCTATTACACCGGCCCGATTTTCGAGATCGAACACCCTGAACTCGGATACTCGCTCGGCGGCGGCGGGCGTTACGACGGCATGATCGGCCGATTCCTCGGCACGGATGTTCCCGCAACCGGATTCTCGATCGGCTTCGAACGCATCGTCGACCTCATCGAGGTTCCTGAGCACGGTGAGTCAGATGCCGTCGTGCTCGTTCACGACGCGGATGCGACGCCCGGCGCACTCATCGCGCTGAAGTCCGAACTCGTGGCGCGCGGCAAGCGCGTCAGGCTTGAGCGCCGCACAAAGAACGTGAAAGCGCTGCTCGAGCGTGCGACCGAATCCGGTTACGGCGCCTTCGCATTCGTGACGGCCGCGACAGCATCAGTCGACGACCTTGAATTTAAACCGCTCACCGAGCGTCACTAGACTGTCCCGCGGATCACATCCGTCGGTTGCATTCCCAAGAACTCACCAACCCGAACCAATCCAAGGAGATAGTTGTGGCTCAGATCGAGGCAGTAGGCGCTCGCGAAATTCTGGACTCCCGTGGCAACCCGACCGTCGAGGTCGAGGTTCTGCTCGATGACGGCACGGTCAGCCGCGCCGCCGTTCCCTCTGGTGCGTCGACCGGTGCGTTCGAGGCGCACGAGTCACGTGACGGAGACAAGGGTCGCTACGGCGGCAAGGGCGTCGAGAACGCGGTCGACGCTGTGCTCGACGAGCTCGGCCCCGTGATCGAAGGCTTCGAAGCGTCGGAGCAGCGGGTTGTGGATGCTGCACTCATCGAAGCGGACGGAACAGAGAACAAGTCGCGACTGGGCGCAAACGCCATCCTCGGCGTGAGTCTTGCCGTTGCAAAGGCCGCTGCTGACTCCGCAGACCTTCCGCTTTTCCGTTACCTCGGCGGGCCGAACGCGCACGTGCTTCCCGTTCCGATGCTCAACGTGATCAACGGCGGCGCGCATGCGGACAACAACGTCGACATCCAGGAGTTCATGATCCTTCCGATCGGTGCAGAGACCTTCCGCGAGGGACTGCGCTGGGGCACCGAGACGTATCACAGCCTCAAGTCGTTGCTCAAGAAGCAGGGGCTGAACACCGGACTCGGCGATGAGGGTGGCTTCGCGCCCGACCTCTCCAGCAACCGTGCAGCGCTTGATCTGCTCGTCGAGGCGATCACGGCAGCGGGATTCACGCCGGGCACGGATGTCGCGCTCGGGCTCGATGTCGCATCCACAGAGTTCTTCGCCGACGGAAAGTACACGTTCGAGGGCAAGCAGATCGGCGCATCCGACCTCACGGCGTACTACGACGAACTGCTGGCGGCCTACCCGCTGGTGACGATCGAAGACCCGCTAGCCGAAGATGACTGGGAAGGCTGGGCGCACCTCACCGAACACATCGGCGGCAAGGTGCAGCTGGTCGGCGACGACCTGTTCGTCACCAACCCGACGCGCATTGCCAAGGGCATCGCAGGCGGGGCGGCCAACTCCGTGCTGATCAAGGTCAACCAGATCGGCACGCTGACCGAGACGCTGGATGCCGTGGCCCTTGCTCAGCGTGCGGGATACACGACCGTGATGTCGCACCGCTCTGGCGAGACCGAAGACACCACCATCGCAGACCTCGCTGTTGCGACGGATGGCGGACAGATCAAGACCGGCGCCCCTGCCCGCAGCGAGCGCGTTGCGAAGTACAACCAGTTGCTGCGCATCGAGGAAGAGCTGGCTGAGGCAGCGGTTTACGCCGGCAGCAGCGCGTTCCCGCGTTTCAGCGCGTAGCCGTTCCTCGCGTCGCTACTCGACCATCGGAGGGGCTTCACCATTCCGGTGGTCGAGTAGCTGCTCGCGCAGCGAGCCGCGTATCGAGACCTCGCAAGCCGGTCTGTGGTTCCGGACCACGGGCGGTTGCGGTCTGTCGACCACCGGACGTGTGAAGCACTGCCGGCAGACCCGGTTCGTCGATTTCAAGACGCTCGTTCCTCGCTCCTCAATCGGCGGACTGTCCGGGTTAGGCTCGATAGCGCTCGGATGGATAAGAAGGAGGGCGGGCTTTGGTAGGCAACAACGCGACGCCCGACAATCAGGTGCGTGGCTGGCTGCGCGGCATCCGGTTCTCCTGGTTCTCGTTCCTCATGCTCGGAATTCTGGTGCTTGGAGTTCTCGTGATCGCCCCGACGCTGCAGCAGTACATTCAGCAGCGTCAGGTGATCGCCGACCTGCAGTCGTCGAACGCGAAGACGAGCAAGAGCGTCGATGCGCTGAAAAAGGAGCGCGCGAGGTGGAACGACCCGAGCTACATCAGGGCAGAGGCTAGAGAACGCCTGCTTTATGTGATGCCGGGCGAGACCAGCTATCTGATCATCGATGACCGGCCGTTGGCCGCGAAAAAGGACGAAGCTCCGGTGAGCAAGACCATTCAGAAGACGAAGTCCAACTGGCTTGATTCGATGTTTTCGTCGATCATGATCGCCGGGCTGAGCACTCAGCCGGCCGATCAGCTGTCACCGCAGCCAGCGGGGTGACCCATGACGACACCACCGTTCGAGCCTGTGAGCGAGGCGGATATCGCCCGGGTTTCCGCTCAGCTTGGCAGGCCTGCCCGTAATGTGATCGGCATCGCTGCGCGCTGCGTATGCGGAGCACCCACGGTCGTCGCCACAGCACCTCGCCTGGAAGACGGCACTCCATTCCCGACCCTGTACTATCTGAGCCATCCGGCAGCCACGGCGGCCATGTCGCAGCTCGAGGCGACACAGGTGATGGCGGAGTTCAACGACATGCTGGCCGAGGATGCCGAGCTGCGCTCGCGCTATGCAGCGGCGCACGACGCGTATCTCGCCGATCGCGACGGCATCGAGGTCGTGGAAGAAATCAGTGGATTCTCGGCAGGGGGGATGCCGGTTCGCGTGAAATGCCTGCACGCACTCGCCGCGCATTCGCTGGCCGCCGGCCCTGGCGTCAACCCGATCGGGGATCTAGCTTTGGCGCGTTCGAGCTGGTCTCCCGCCGTCTGCGAGTGCGGCGATTAGCCGCTGCATTTCGAGGCGACCGGTGAGTGGGAGTAGATTGTAACCATACTTTTTTCAAGAGGAGACGCTGTACTGTGCCCAAAATCCTGATCGTCGGCGGCGGATACGCTGGTTTTTACACCGCGTGGAAGCTCGAGAAATGGCTTCGAAATGGCGAAGCGGATGTCACCATCGTTGACCCGCTGCCATACATGACATACCAGCCATTCCTTCCTGAGGTGGCCGCTGGCTCCATCGAGCCGCGTCACGCTGTCGTATCGCAGCGCCGGCACCTGAAGAAGACAACGGTCATCACCGCGAAGGTCACGTATGTGAACCACGCGGAGAAAACGGCCACCATCACCCCTGCCGTCGGTGAGCCGTGGGAATTCGCATACGACATCGTCGTTGTGACGGCTGGTGCGGTCAGCCGCACCTTCCCGATCCCTGGCGTCGCCGATCAAGCCATCGGGCTCAAAAACATCGAAGAGGCAGTGGCCATCCGCGACCGTGTGCTGACCAACTTCGACCGGGCAGCCGCGTTGCCGCCTGGACCGGAGCGTGAGCGTCTGCTGACCTTCGTCGTCATCGGTGGCGGGTTCGCGGGCATCGAGATCTTCGGCGAGTTGCGCTCGTTCGCCAGCGCTCTGCTCGACAAGTACCCGCAGTTGACGTTCGAAGAGACCCACTTCCACCTGATCGAGGCCATGGGCAGGATCATGCCCGAGGTGTCGCTCCCCACCAGCTATTGGGTGATCAAGAATCTCGCGCAGCGCGGGGCGGAGATCCACCTCGAGACGCAGCTCACGAGCGCGGTCGACGGCAAGATCGAGTTGTCGACCGGCGAGAGCTTCGAGGCCGACCTCATCGTCTGGACTGCTGGTGTCATGGCGAACCCGAGCATCGTGCGCCACACCGATCTGCCGATCGAAGAGCGCGGCAGGCTCAAGGTGCGTGCTGACCTGCGTGTCGGCGACGAGGATGACTTCATTCCGGATGCCTGGGGCGCAGGCGACGTGTCGGCGGTGCCAGACCTCACGGGTGCGGGAGTCGGCGGGTTCTGCGTGCCGAACGCCCAGCACGCGGTGCGTCAGGGAAAGCTTCTCGCCAAGAACATCGTCGCTACGCTGCGCGGTGAGGGCGTCAAGGAGTACTACCACAAGAGCCTCGGTGCTGTTGCAGGCATCGGCCTCGGGATTGGTGTCTTCCAGTCGGGCAAGCTGGCGTTGAAGGGCCTGCTGGCCTGGTTCGCGCACCGTGGGTACCACGGGCTTGCCATGCCGACCTGGGAGCGCAAGACGCGAGTCATCGCCGATTGGGTCCTCAATGTGCCACTGGGGCGCGACATCGTTTCGCTCGAGGCGGTCGAAACGCCTCGGGCCGCTTTCGAGGAGTTCGCCTCCCGGCCGAAGCCGGCCGTCGAAGCGGCTCAGGCTGCCGAAACCAAGACGCCTGCCAAGCCGAAGAAGGCTCAGCTGGCAGACACCGTCAAGGCGTCAGCCGGCAAGTAATCGTCGCTCGACGCAAAGGGACTCATCCGCGGATGGGTCCCTTTGCGTGTTGGAGGCGCGCGGATGACGGACAGATAACATGGAGCGGCACGCCCCCGTAGCCCAATGGCAGAGGCAGGCGACTTAAAATCGCTACAGTGTGGGTTCGAGTCCCACCGGGGGTACAACTTTAGCGGCACGCTCGAGCAGTGCCGCGTTATTCCGAGTTGCCAGTCGCTCGGTTACACCGACCGGGCCTCAGGCTGCGGCAGGTTCTCCTTCGACCACTCGACGAGTTTGTTCAGGGCGGGAATGAGTGCCTGCCCTCGATCGGTCAACCCATAGCGGACCGCTACTGGCGGGCCGCCGTCGACCTCGCGGGAGATCAACTCGCAATGAGTCAGCTCGGATAAGCGCTCGGATAGCACCGTGTCGCTGATACCTCCCAGCGATCGACGTAACTCGGAGAATGAGGCCGACCCGGATGCGAGCGCACCGAGCAGCACACCGTTCCAGCGCTTGCCGAGAACCGAAAAGGCCGCCACGAGGGCTGCATCCCGGTGGACTGTTTCGTCTCGAGTCTCGACGTTCATATCCTCATGATACTCGTGCTACGGTAAACATGCTAACTGCGTAAAACTGAGTAGATAGGAAATCTAATGACGCTGTTTCGACTCGATGCAAGCATTTTCCCCAGCCAGTCCATAAGCCGCGAACTCGCCGACATCATTGAAGGCGAATGGACCACGGCGCATCCAGGCGAAGAGGTGATCCGCCGCTCGATCGGCTCGAACCCGATCTCTGCAACGACGTGGGCAGACGCGGTCGTGGGTCAGCAGCTTCCGCCAGACGCCCGGTCCGCCGAGCAGCAGGCAGCTGTCGAGCTGGCCGCGGTGCTCGCGGACGAACTCATCGCAGCCGACGAGCTGCTCTTCGCCATTCCGCTGTACAACTACGGGGTCTCTCAGCACATAAAGACCTGGTTCGACGTGGTGTACACCGACCCTCGCATCACCGAGCAGGGACCAGCGCTTATGGACCGCGCGGCAATTTTGGTAACGGTGTCTGGCGGCAACTACGGCCCAGGCACGCCGAAAGAGGGTTGGGATCACTCCACCGCATGGCTCCAGCGCATCCTGGTCGACATCTTCGGCCTCGACCTCACGACCGTCGACCGTCGCTTCACGCTTGTCGGTGTGAATCCTGCCCTTGACCAGTTCAAGGATGTCGCCGAGGAATTGCGTGTCGAGGCCGTGCGTCAAGCCGAACTCGAAGGCGTGAAGTTTGCCCAACGCCGCGGCAGCATCGCAGCCTGAGCCTGAGCCTGAGCCTGAGCCTGCGAACACGAGGGAAAGCGAGTACACACTCATGAACAGCATCAGCTTCATCGGCCTCGGGAGCATGGCCAGCGCCATAGCCGCTCGCGCGGTGGCCGGTGGTAACGCCGTCGAGCTCATCGGCCGTGACGCGGCCAAGGCCACCGCTCTGGCCAACACGCTCGGCGGCGGTGCCACGGCCGGGACATTCGGTGATGTGCCTGTCGGCGACATCGTCGTGCTCGCCGTGCCGTACACCAGCGCCGCGTCGGTCGTGACTCAGTACGGGCAGGCGCTGGCCGGCAAGGTCATCGTCGACATCTCGAACACGTTCAACGCACAGGCAACCGGGCTTGTCGTCCCTGACGGTACGTCCGGCGCGCAGGAGATTGCCAAGGCTCTCCCGGCGAGCGCGCACGTCGTGAAGGCGTTCAACGCTTTCTTCGGCCACATCCTGGCCCAGGGGCATCCGCTGGACGTGCTTTTCGCAGGGGATGACGCACAGGCCAAGGCCAGTGTGTCGGCGTTCATCGAGAGTCTCGGACTACGTCCGCTCGATGTCGGCGGGCTGCAGATGGCTCGCTGGCTGGAAGGAATGGGACCGGTGCTGATGGGGCTTGCCCGCAACGGCATGGGGAGCTTCAATATCGCCATCGGCGTCAGTGTTCTCAGCTGAGCGACAGTTTCGCACCAGCGAGCAGGATTCGAGAAGCGCGTGACGCGCCCAGACCTTAGATTGGTTGCAGTTCACGAAGGAAGGGCATCATGGCTACAACATTCAGCAAAGAGGAGAAGGCCGCCATGAAGGCGGCAATCGCTGAGAAGAAGGCTGCGCAAGAGGGCGCGGATGCGGCTGCGGCCTGCGATGCTGCGATAGCGGCGATGACCGGGACCGACAAGGAACTCGCCGAGGCGTTTCACCAGTTGGTTAAAGAGAACACGTCTCTTGCCGCGAAGACCTGGTACGGAATGCCGGCATACGCTGACGCCGATGGAAAGACTGTGGTCGCATTCAAGCCAGGCTCGAAGTTCAAGATCCGCTACGCGAGCCTCGAATTCCAGCAGGCCGCAAAACTGGATGACGGCAACCTCTGGCCGGTCGGATTCGCCGTTCACAAGCTGGATGCTGCTGACAAGAAGCGCGTCGCGGAAATCCTGAAACGAGCGGTCAGCGCCTGACTCACCTGAGGTGATCTGCCGCCGTTTCAAGATCGCGCACAAAGGCATCCATCGCCTCGTCGAATTGAGCCTTGCCTCGCAAGCGGAGCACGGCAGATGGATGCGTCGTCACCACGACGTTCGCTGAGCGGTCGGGATTTGTGATCAATCGTCCGCGTTCCCGGGTTACGGCGACCGGCCTGCCAAGGATCGCGCGCGCAGCTGTTGCTCCCAAGCAAACGACGACCTGCGGTTTGACGATCTGCAATTCGGCTTCCAGCCATGGGTGGCACGCGACAATGTGCGCGACCGCGGGCTTCTTGTGGATTCGCGCCTTTCCGCGTTGTTCGAAGCGGAAGTGCTTCACGGCGTTCGTGATGTAGACCTTTTTCTGATCGATCGTGGCTGCGCGCATCGCGTCATCCAGGAGCTTGCCCGCTGGACCAACGAATGGAGCGCCTTGCAGATCTTCTTGTGAACCGGGTTGTTCACCGACGAGCATGAGAGACGCCGCCCGAGTTCCGGTCGAAAATACGGTCTGAGTCGCGTCTTTCCACAATTCGCAGCCGCGGCAGTCGGCTGCCGCCTCCCGCAACGACGCCACGTTCGGGTTCGCCGGCACCCACACGGCCGCGCCGCCGGCATGGTTTGTTTCCGTCATCTACTGACAGTGCACTCGCGGGCAGCGGTATTACAACCCCTTGCACCGATTCCCTTTGCGCCGGTGCGGCGTGAGCGTATTTTGGTGCCATGACGACCTTGAAAAACCGGCCGAACACGGCGCTCCTGGTGCTCGACGCTCAGAACGGCGTTGTCGCTGAAGCGTACGAGCGCGATCGGGTGATCGCAAACATCGCGGAGCTTGTGGAGCGGGCGCGGTCCGCCGGTGTGCCTATCGTCTGGGCGCAGCACTCGGATGATCACGTTCCGCTCGGCAGCGAACAGTGGCAGATCGTGTCAGAGTTGCAAAAGAACGAGTCTGAGCCGTTGGTGCAGAAGACCTATGCTGATGCATTCGAAGACACCGATCTGGAAGGCATCCTCGCCGAGTTCGGAGTGGGCCACCTTGTGTTGGCGGGTGCGCAGACCGACGAGTGCATCCGATCGACACTGCATGGTGCGGTCGTTCGCGGCTACGACGCCACACTCGTCGGCGATGCGCACACAACAGAAGACCTCTCGGAGTGGGGAGCGCCGACACCTGACCTCGTGATCGCCCACACCAACCTCTACTGGGACAATCATCGGGCCCCTGGCCGTTCAGCAGGCACGGTGCTGACAGAGGACGTCGACTTCTCAGCATGATCGCGCGCGGCGCTCAGATGACGTAACAAAACGGTCGACACTGCACCGCGCTGCAAGGATTGATCTCATGCTCACTTCACTTCCCATTCTTGATCTGTCTCGGTTGAACGCAGGGCCCGCCGAAGCGCAGGCATTCCGTGAAGAGTTGCGGCAGGTGACTCACGACGTCGGCTTCTTCTACTTGGTCGGGCACGGAGTTCCGCAGGAACTCATCGACGAAATCTTGGCTGTGTCCCGCAAATTCTTCGAACTGCCTGCCGAGGCGAAGTTGGCGATCGAGAACGTGAAAAGTCCGCAGTTCCGTGGCTACACCCGCGTCGGCGGCGAGCTGACTCACGGCGACGTTGATTGGCGAGAGCAGATCGACATTGGTGTTGAACGCGAGGCAGTCGAGCCCGGCGACGGTGTCGCAGATTACTGGCGGCTTGAAGGGCCCAATCTGTGGCCGGATGCTCTGCCGGAGCTTCGCGAGGTCGTCGAACGCTGGAACGACAGCCTGAATGCCGTCGCGCTGCGGTTGATGCGCGCATGGGCCCTTGCTCTTGGCGCCCCAGAGGACGTGTTCGATGCAGCGTTCGCGAAGCGGCCGTTCTCGCTGATCAAGATCGTGCGGTATCCAGGAGAGTCCAACCCGGAGCCGAAGCAGGGCGTTGGCGCGCACCGCGACGGCGGCGTTCTGACACTGCTGCTTGTCGAGCCAGGCAAAGACGGACTGCAGGTCGAACACGACGGCGAGTGGATCGAAGCCCCGGCCGTTCCAGGCTCATTCGTCGTCAACATCGGTGAGATGCTCGAACTGGCAACGGATGGCTACCTCAAGGCCACGTTGCATCGCGTGATCTCACCGCTGATCGGCACCGACCGCATCTCCATTCCGTTCTTCTTCAACCCGGCTCTCGACACCGCGATGCCGCATCTGCCGCTCAGCCCCGAGTGGGCGGCCGAGGCATCCGGGCTGTCTGTCGACCCGACGAACAGTCCGATCCTCGAGACATACGGAGACAACGCGCTGCGTTATCGCCTGCGTGCGCACCCGAACGTTGCGGCAGTGCACCACGCAGATCTGCTTCAGGCGAGCCAGACGCGCTAGCGCAGAGCGGGAGCGATGTAGCGCTGCCACAGCCACACCGAGACGCTGATGGCAGCGAACCCGATCGTGCAGACTGCGAAGAGGATGGTGCCGGTTCCGCTGGTGTTCAATCGCCCGATCGGCACCAGAATGGCGAACAGAACCGTATCGACGGCGACGGCTGCGGCCAGCCAGACGCCCCACGACCAGCGTAGGATCATCCGTCCTGGGAGGGTGCCGAGCGGCAACATCAGAACGGCAGCTGACCCGATAGCGACCAAGACGATGGCGTTCACGAACTCGGCGGTGAACGCCGCGACGGCGGTGTTCGGCTCCGGCAGCACGCCGACGGCCAGCCATCCGATCGCGGCCAGGCCGGTCAGTGACCCAACGGTGATCGCCGCGATCTTGCCACGCGCTGCGGCCGACCCTGTTGTAACGGTGACCATGGCCACGACACCGAACAAGAGCGCGGGCTGCAACTCGAGAAGTCGGCTGATCGCGGACGCCGCTGCGACAAGCAGCAGTGTGTACGGCACGAATGCCGTAGCCGTGCTGACGTTCGCGAAGCGGCGTGCCACCATGCGTGGAACTGCGACGGCCAATACGCCGACCACGAGCAGTGCGGCAAGCACTGCCAGGCTCATCCGAAGATACGCCACCTGATTTTCCACCGGGCTTGAGAGGGTGACGAGTGCTGTCGCCGCGAGCAGGCCGGCCGCTGGCACGACCCACTGCGCCGGGGCGTGCACATCGGGTGCTTCCTCGAACTCGTCCTTGGCCTGATTCCTGCCGAACAGAGTCCAACTCCGTGTGTTCGAGTCCGCCCTAGCCGTTGCCACGGTTCCCGCCAGCATCCGGGCCGGAATGGCGAGCAAGGCGAGAGCGATGAGAGCGAGAATTCCGGCTCGAATCCAATCGAACACCGTCCCAAGCTGAGCGACGGGGTGCACAGCAGCGGTCAGCGGCGTCAGCTCCGGTGCGAAGCCGTCGATTGACGGGGCGGATGGCCGCGGAACTTTCGGCGCGTTCGGTGCCTGCGAACCGCTGTCTGGGCGGGACGGCGAAGCAGGAGCGCTCGGCGTGCTTGGCTCGCTGGGGGCGGTGGCGCCGTCACTCGGCGAACTGGATGGCGCAGGTACAGGCGGCGTCGCGTATCGCAGGGCGAGTCCGGCGCTCGCGGCGCTGGTATTCCCTGCAGCATCCTCTTGAAGCGCTGAGACCACGTACTGGCCGGGAGGCAATGGCCCGCCGACGCAACTCCAACTGCCGGAGGTCACTGTCGCAGTACAGAGCTTCGACGATCCACTGGGTGAGCTCGCCCAGACCGTGACCGACGCACCATCTTCTCCCGTGCCCGAGTATCTGGTCGCTACTCCGGGACCTAAATGTGTGCCGTTCGACGGCGACGTCACGGCAGGCGCGCCAGGCGCAATCGTGTCGAGCGTGAACATGGCGGTACTCGGATCGGATTCGCCCGCAGGAAAGCCGTCCTGACCTGTCTGCGAGACCGAAATCGTGTAGCGGCCGTCTGGCATGCCGTCGAGAACGCACGCCCAGCTTCCAGAGCTATCCGCCGTGAATGAGCACTGCGCTCCGCCAGCCACCGACGCCGTCACCCGTGCGCCTGGATATGCCGTGCCGTGCACCAGACCGTTCGAGACAATCCCGCCGTGATTTCCGGCAATCGTTGGAGGCCCAAGCACGGCGACCGTCGTCGAGATGCTTCGCGCCGAATCCCCGACGACCGTGGCAGTGAGGGTGACATGTGGTCCGTCGGGAAGCGGGATGTCGGTGCATGTCCAGGTCGGCCCAGGCGCGTCGGCCAGGCACGCAGGTGCGTCACCTGCACTGCCGACCGAAATCTGGATGCTGTCGTGCTCGCCCTTCGAACCGGAAATCGTGGCGCGACCTGACCCGATGAAGGCGCCGTCTGACGGCGAGTCGATGCTGATGTCCGCCTGTGGAGTCGGCGTCGACCCGGGTGCAGGAGGAGCCGGGGGAGTCGGGCTCGTGAGGCTGGCCGAGGCAGTCGGCTGGGTGGACGGCGTCGCAGCAGACGGTGAAGGTGACGGCGTCGCCGCCTGTGCCGCGCCAGCGCTGCACGCGACCATGCCAAGAGTCAGCAGGGCGACGACGACTGTCCCGGTCAAGAGTTTCAACCGGGCATTCTTGTCAATCGCGTCCGCCGAGAATCTGTGCACTGTACCGTCCATTCCAGGTGCAGATCGGGCGGATGTCAAACCGCCTCCCCGCGAATAGGGCATACTTACAACTGGGTCAAACGTCCCACTTTGAGTTCTGCCATCTTTCTTGCCCAACGTCGAGCAGGAGGCATCCGTGCCCCGTATTCCAGCGATCGAGCGCCGTGCAGCGCTCGTGCAAGCGGCGCTGCACGTGGTGGCAGAACGCGGCGTGCCTGCCGCCACCACTCGAGCGATCGTTGCACAGGCTGGGATGTCGCTGGCAAGTTTTCACTATGTGTTCACCTCCAGGGATGAGTTGCTCGGTGAACTGATCAACACGGCGCTCGGTGAGGAAGAACGCACACTGGCCCCTGCGCTGGCTCCGGAATTCGAACCGGTCAGCATGCGCGACGCGATCCGCGCAGGTCTCGAGCAATACTTCCGCGGCGTCAAGTCCGACCCGCAGCGCGAGAAGGCCATGTTCGAGCTGACGCACTGGGCGATGCGCACGCCAGGGATGGAAGCGCTTGCGCGTCGCCAATACGAGCGCTATTACGCACTCGCCGAGAGCGCTCTCGAGGTGGCGAGCGACAAGAGTGGTGAGAGCTGGGACAGGCCGCCGGCGGCCATCGCAACACTGCTCGTCGCCCTCACAGACGGTCTGACCATCGGCTGGTTGGTCAACCGAGACGACGCAGCCGCTGCGGCGCTGATGGATTTCGCCGCGGATGCCGTAGCAGGCCTTGCGGTCACAACCGGCGGACCCGTCTCGCCAGAACGAATGAGGCAGTCATGACGACAGCATCCACAACCGCTCTGCTTGCAGAGCCAACGCGCCGAGTTCCTGGCCGTTGGATAGCGCTCTTCGCCGCGGCCTGGCTTGGCATCTGGATGGCGCAGCTGACTCCGGTGCAGCTTCTTCTGCCCGCGCAGATCGAAGCTCAGCTGAACACAACCGACTGGGTGCAGAACGTTGTCGCGTTCGGAATCATCTCGGGGATATCCGGGCTGTGCGCCATCGTGGCATTCCCGCTGACCGGTGCGCTATCCGACCGCACAACAGGTCGATTCGGCCGACGGCGCCCGTGGATTGCCATCGGCACGGCCATCTTCGCCATCGCGCTCCTGCTCCTCGGCCTGCAGACAACCATGGTCGGTATCGGCATCTTCTGGTGTCTTGCCCTCACCGGATTCTGCGTGCTCACCGCGGCTTTGACCGCGACCATCAGCGACCAGGTTCCCGTCAACCAGCGTGGCTACGTCTCCGGATGGCTGAGCGCCCCCCAGGCGATCGGCACGATCCTGGGGCTGGTGCTCGTCACCACCTTGTTCACCGGAACCTTCTTCGGTTACGCAGCCATGGCCGTGCTGCTGATCGTTCTCGTGCTGCCATTCCTGTTCTTGCCTGACGCCGTGTTGACACGTGAATCGCGGGAACGGATGTCGATGCGCGGCATCCTGGAGAGCCTCTGGATCAGCCCCCGCCAGCATCCGGATTTCGGCTGGACGCTCCTCAGCCGCATCCTGGTCAATTTCGGCAACGCGTTCGGCACCACTTTGCTGTTGTACTTTCTCGAGTTCGGCCTGAACGACAAGAGCGCCGAAGACGACCTCATCATCTTGACGCTCATCTATATGGTGTTCGTGATCTTCGCAGCGCTCGTGCTTGGGCGGCTGTCGGATCGACTCGGCAGGCGAAAGTCCTTCGTCTTTCTGGCCTCCACGCTGCAAGCGATCGCGGCGCTGATGCTCGCGTTCATTCCGATGCTGCCTGTCGCGATGATCGCAGCGGGCGTTCTCGGGCTCGGCTACGGATGCTTCCTCGCCGTCGATCAGGCACTGGCAACCCAGGTGCTGCCCGACCCCGCTGCGCGCGGCAAAGACCTTGGCATCATGAACATCGCCACCGCGGTTCCACAAGCGATCGCACCGCTGCTCGGTGCACTGATGGTCGCCGCGATCGGCGGGTTCCAAGGCCTGTTCGTCATGGCGGGAGCGTTTGCGTTTGCCGGCGCGCTCGCCGTCTCCAGAGTGAAAGCGGTGCGCTGATGTCCTTCGACCTGTCAACACCGCCCGCATCCCGCGACTGGGAGCGCCCCGAGCAATTCTGGCCGTCGCTGACGGCTGCGACGCGTCAGATCGATCCGCCGCTCGCGGTCATCGAACTCGATGCGCTCCGTCACAACGCACACGACATGCTGCGGCGTGCGGCAGGCAAACCGATTCGCATTGCGTCCAAATCGGTTCGCGCTCGCGGTGTATTGCACGACGTCCTCGCGCTGCCCGGATACCACGGCGTGCTGGCATACACACTGCCAGAGGCCATCTGGCTGGCCTCGCCAGCCGGGGACCAGCCGGCGGTCGACGACATCGTGGTCGGCTACCCGACGGTCGATCGCGCCGCAATCCGCCAGCTGGCCGCATCCGCCGAGCTCGCCTCACGGGTGACGCTCATGGTCGATTCGATGGCCCACCTTGATCTGATCGACAGCATTGTGCCGGCGAACAAGCGCGAAAGCATCAGGCTCTGCGTGGAGCTCGACGCATCGTGGAATGCGCCGGCAATGGGCCACGTTGGCGTGTGGCGCTCTCCCGTGTACACGCCGGATGCTGCCGCCTCACTCGCTGCGCGCATCGCAGCGCGGCCCGGCTTCACACTGGTCGGAATGATGGGATACGAAGCGCAGATCGCCGGGCAGGGCGACGCTCCTGCCGGCAGGCCGGCATGGGCGGCGACCGTGCGCTGGATGCAACGGAATTCAGGTGCCGAGCTTCGTGAGCGCAGAGCGGCGGCGGTTGCTGCAGTGCGCACGGTGGCCGACCTTGAATTCGTCAACGGCGGGGGGACCGGTTCCCTTGAGTTCACCTCATCCGATCTGTCTGTGACCGAGATCGCAGCAGGCAGCGGGTTGTTCGGCGGTCACTTGTTCGACAACTACCGCTCGTTCACACCTGCACCGGCCACTGCGTTTGCGCTGTCCGTCGTGCGCAAGCCAAACCGACAGACTGCAACGGTTCTTGGCGGCGGCTGGATCGCATCCGGCCCGCCGGCAGAGGACCGGATGCCGCGCCCCGTCTGGCCGTCGAAGCTGGCGATGGTGCCGCGCGAGATGGCAGGGGAGGTTCAGACGCCGCTGACCGGCCATGCGGCGGGAGCGCTGCGCTCCGGTGATCGGGTGTGGTTCAGACACACCAAGTCAGGCGAGCTGAGCGAACACGTCAACGAGTTCCAGGTGGTAGAGAACGGGGCCGTTGTCGGACTCGAGCCAACGTATCGAGGCGATGGAAAGGCGTTCCTGTGACGGCAGCCGGTGGAGTGTGGCGCAATTGGGGTCGCAGCCAGAAGGTGAAACCGGTGCGGATCGAACGGCCCAAGTCGGCGGGGGCTGTTCAGCGTGCGGTGTCTGCCGCGCTGTCGAACGGGTTGCGGATCAAAGCGATCGGCGCCGGGCACAGTTTCTCGGGCATCGCGCTCGCGCCCGATGTGCAGCTTGATCTGGATGACCTCACCGGGATCGTCTCCGTTGACGCCGAGCGCCGGCAGGTCACGCTGGCGGCCGGCACTCGCCTCTACGATCTGCCACGTCTGCTTGCCCCGCACGGACTCGCCCTGGAGAACATGGGCGACATCGACCGGCAATCGATCGCCGGTGCAACCTCGACGGGTACTCACGGCACCGGCGCCGGATTCGGCGGGCTGTCGACGCAGATCGCCGCAATGACACTGGTCACCGGCTCGGGCGAACTGCTGCGGGTGAGCGCGGACGAGAACTCCGAACTGCTGCCTGCTTCCCGGCTTGGGCTCGGAGCACTCGGCATAGCTGTGGATCTGACGATCCAGTGCCGCCCCGCATACGTCATGCACGCACTCGAACGACCGGAGCCGCTCGACGATGTGCTTGCCGGCTTTGTGGAGCGCAGCCGCAATGAAGACCATTTCGAGTTCTATTGGTTTCCGCACACAGTGACTGCCCTGACCAAGACGAACACCCGGCTTCCAATCGACGCGCAGCGTCATCCGCTTAACCGAGTTGGCCGCTGGTTCGGCGACGAGCTTCTGGCAAACGGCCTGTACCGGGGTGTCTGCGGCATCGGGAGTGTTATGCCCGCCGTCATCCCACCGTTCAACCGGCTTGCGCAGCGGGTGACGGGCAATCGCGAATTCATCGACTTATCGCATCGCGTCTTCGTCACCAATCGGGCGGTTCGATTCCGGGAGCAGGAGTACGCAGTGCCACTGGCGGCCGTTCCCGAGGCGTTGCGTGCGGTGAAGAAGCTGATCGAAGACCGCGGATGGCGCATCTCGTTCCCGATTGAGGTTCGCTCCGCTGCGGCTGACGACATCTGGCTGTCGACCGCTTACGGGCGCGAGACCGGCTACATTGCGGTGCACAGGTATTTTCGTGAGGACCCGCTTGAGTATTTTCGCGAGGTCGAAGCGATCATGGCCTCTCACGACGGACGGCCGCACTGGGGCAAGATGCACACGAAGGATGCGTCGGCACTTGCCTCGCTGTATCCGCGATTCGACGAGTTCCGTGCTGTTCGCGATCGGCTCGATCCCGGGCGTGTGTTCGCGAACCCATACCTGCTGCATGTGCTCGGGGACTGAGCGACTCGGCATTCGCCTTGGGCTTGCTTGGAGTGTGGTGAGAACACAGTG
The DNA here is from genome assembly GCA_035565115.1 of Microbacteriaceae bacterium. Taxonomy (GTDB): domain Bacteria; phylum Actinomycetota; class Actinomycetes; order Actinomycetales; family Microbacteriaceae; genus Rathayibacter_A. The sequence continues at coordinate 20,669 of DATMTC010000161.1, forward strand.
GGAGTGCCGGGTGGCTGGGTAGGATGAGCAGGTGCTCAGCGCACTGTGTCACCCGCACGGTGCAGCACGCCGCCCAGCCTCTAGCAGCAGCTGAATCAAGGAGTATCGCGCCATGGAATGGCTCATCCCGGTCATTATCGTCGTCGTCATTCTGGCGATCATCGGAATCTACTTCTGGGCGACATACAACTCTCTTGTCACGCTGAACGTGCGCGTTGATGAGGCGTGGAGCGACATCACGGTGCAGCTGAAACGGCGTGCCGACCTGATACCGAACCTGATCGAGACGGTCAAGGGATACGCAGCGCACGAACGCGGAGTCTTTGAAGACGTGACCAAGGCGCGTGCTGAGACGCTGTCTGCGCAAGGCCCGGCCGACGCATCCGCAGCCGAGAACCACATGCAGAGTGCGTTGAAGAGCATCTTCGCCGTCGCAGAGGCATACCCGCAGTTGCAGGCCAGCCAGAACTTCCTGCGACTGCAGGCAGACCTGGTCGACACCGAAGACAAGATTCAGGCATCGCGCCGGTTCTACAACGGCGGCGTGCGCGAGCTCAACACGAAGATCAAGGTGTTCCCGAACAACATCTTCGCCAAGCGCCTCGGCTTCTCCGCCCGCGACTTCTTCGAGGTAGCGGATGTCGCCGCTATCGCGGAGCCGCCGCGCGTGCAGTTCTAAAAAGCGACGGGTATCGATGTATCGAGCGATTGCGCGGAACAAGCGCAACACGGTCTTCATTCTGATCTTCTTCCTGTTGATCATCGGCGGTCTCGGCTGGCTGGCGAGCTGGATCTACAACAGCCCGACGATCGTCATCGTCGTGGTGGTCATCGCCGTGGCATACGCGGTTTTCCAGTACTTCATGGCAGGCAACCAGGCCATTGCGATGTCCGGCGCCGTTCAAATCCAGAAGCAAGACAACCCGCGGCTCTGGAACATCGTCGAGAACCTCTCGATCGCCACCGGCACACCGATGCCACGGGTGTACATCGTGAACGATCCGGCCCCGAACGCGTTCGCCACGGGCCGTGACCCCCAGCACGCGCAGGTTGCCGCGACCACCGGGCTGCTCGATCTGATGGATGATTCAGAGCTCGAGGGCGTCATGGCGCACGAAATGGGTCACGTGCAGAACTACGACATCCGCGTCTCGATGATCGTGTTCGGTCTGACCGTCGCCGTGGGGTTCATCGCCGACATGTTCCTGCGGTTTGCGTTCTTCGGTGGCGGCCGCAGCAACAACGACAACAATGGTGGCGGCGGCGGCGGAAACCCGGTCGTTCTGATCTTCGGGCTGGTTGCCATGATCGTCGCGCCGTTGGTGGCATCGCTGGTGCAGATGGCGATCTCGCGGCAGCGTGAGTACCTGGCGGATGCGACCAGTGCGATGACCACGCGGCATCCGGAGGGTCTGGAACGGGCACTGCAGAAGCTCGAGGACTACGGCCGGCCGATGCAGCGGCAGAACTCGACCATGTCGCACCTGTGGATCTCGAATCCGCTGAAGCCGAGCCTGATGAGCAAGCTCTTCAGCACGCACCCGCCGATCCCGGACCGCATCGCGCGTCTGGAGAAGATGGGCAGCACGTTCTAATCCGGGCACTGATCCGGGGCACACTGCCTGTTGCCTCCCTGCCTCGGGCGCACCGCCTGTTACCCCCGCCTCGGGCGCACCCTGTTACCTGCCCGCCTCGGGCACACCCTGTGCGCAACGTCGTGCGCAACG